>JACQZV010000129.1 GCA_016213695.1 Acidobacteriota bacterium
GACGACGATTCGCCGCCCGGCGCGGTGCGGACGGACGCGAGCACGCCATCGGCGCCGCGCGCGGCGTCGGCCACCCGGCTCTCGATCGCCCGCTGCAGCAGCACCGGGGCGACCCGGCGCAGACGTGCGAGCCGATCGAGCTCGCGCTGCGCCTCCCGCCTGCGCCCCGCGCGCCGCAGCGCATCGTGCCAGATGAGGCGCGCCCGGACCGCGCGCCAGGGCGCGTGGTTCGCGCGCGCGAGGCCGCAGACGGCCTGGACCGTCCGCTCCGCGAGAACAAGGTCTCCGGCCGCGCCGAGCACGCGCAGGTGCGCCGTCAGCGCCACGGCCTTCGCAATTGGATCGGCGGACTCCTGCGTGCGATCCACCAGCGTCCGCGCGCAGAGGCCGGCGCGGAACAGATCTCCGGCGGCGAGCAGCGTCCGGATCGCCGCAGCCTCAATCGTGGCCGCGAGCGCCTCGTCCCCATCGCCGGCCCCCTCACCGGGCGGCGCCAGCTGGCAGCGCAGCGCCTCCTCAACGCGCCCCTGCCAGCACAGGACGCGCGCCAGTGTCGCGTGCGCCCATCGCTCCCGGTCGGGCCCGAGCGCCCGTGTCAGCAGCACCGCGCGGCAGATTGCCTCGGCGTCGGTGAGCCGGCCCGCGTCGGTGCGTGCCACCGCCTGCCAGACCCGGGCGTCGAGGGCGAGCGGCTCGTCTCCCGCCGACTGAGCCATCCGCGCGGCATCGCCGAATGCCGTGTCGGCGCCGCCCGCACGGCCCCGCTCGAGCAGCAGGCGTCCGAGCCTGATCTGCACTTGCGCGGCCGCCTCCCAGGCCTCGCGCCTGGCCAGCGTGCCGGCCACGTCGCGCAGCAGCCGCTCGGCCGCCGCGTGCCGCCCGGCGCGCTGGAATTCGACGGCTCGGGCGGACCGGTCGAGGTGCCGTGTCACCTCGGAGCTGAACGGAACCGCACGGGACCTGCCGGGCGTCGGCTGCACTCCGTACGCGGCGCGCGCCTCCCGGACGACCGACGCGCTGGCGGTCGCGTCCGTGGCGCGGAACGTCAGCAGCAGGTGCGGGCGTGGCGTGCGCGCCGCGGCGTCGACCAGCGCCGCCCGGGCCGCGGCGATCTCTTTCGCGAAGCCGCCGATGAGCAGCAGCGTGCGGTGGTCCAGATCCGCCGCAAGCGCGTCGCGCAGGTGCGCGTACATCGTGACGAGGATCGGCACCAGCCCCCGGCCGCGACCGACGGCGGCGGCGCGGCGCGCGAGCGTGACAGCGTGGGCGCCGTTGCGCACGTCGAGCACCACCCACCGGGGGCTCCCGTCCTGCCCGTCATCCAGCAGATCGACAAGCGCGGGACACTCCTCCTCCGATCGCTCGGGCGGGATGGCATCGAGCCGCACGGCGTCGCCCGTCGCGAGGTCGCAGCCGTGGAGGTCGTCGTAGGCGATGTAGCGGTCGTGCAGAAGGCGCGGCACGCCCCGGCCTGATGCAAATGGGCGCGCCGTTCAGAAAGGCCTGAAAAACCGCGAATCCCGCGATCGAAGTGGCAGTTCTTGCACACCGGGACGGCGTTGGCGGCGGCAGATTTCGCCACCCCACCGCCCCGGCGCTCTATTCGGTCACGTTGACCGAAATCGTCGCGCAGAGGTCTGGCTGCGTCCGGTGCATGTCATCACCTATCTGCAGCGTCAGCCGGTGCTGCCCCGCGGGCAGCTGCATCTCGATGACGTTCTTGCCGTCGCCGAAGTGCACCCACGGCGCCGCACGTGGAATCGCGGTGCCGGGCGGGAGGCAGTCGGCATCGACGCCCACATGATGGTGGCCCATGTTCGGCCGGCTCTCGGTGACCGTGCCCGCCGGGACGGCCGCGATCTGGAAGTTCTCCGCGCCGAACTCCAGCCGCACCGGACTCTTCACCGTCGCGCCGTCCTGGGGCTGAACGAAGAACACCCGCGGCCCGGCCGGCGCCGGCTGGCCGCACGCGGCCATCAGCAGCGGCATGAGCACCAGCACGGCCGTTCGTGCAATCGTTGTCCGCATAGTGCGGGAAGTGTATGCGGACCAAGGCATAAGTCACAAGGCACAAGTCACAAGGGTAAAATGGCGGAACGATGTTGCGGTTTCTAACGGCGGGTGAATCGCATGGGCCGGCGCTCGTCGTGACGATCGACGGGGTGCCGGCCGGGCTTCACATCGACATCGACGCGCTCAACGCGCAGCTGCGGCGCCGGCAGGGCGGCTACGGACGCGGCCGGCGCATGGCGATCGAGAGCGACCGTGTCGAGGTGCTCGCCGGCGTCCGGCACGGCACGACGACCGGCGCGCCGGTGGCCTTCCTGATCCGCAACCGCGACTGGGTCAACTGGCAGCAGACCATGTACGCCGAGGCGGACATGCCGGAAGGGGCCACCGGCGCCCGGCGCGCCGACGTGACGCGGCCGCGGCCCGGGCACGCGGACCTTGCCGGCGCCGTCAAGTACGGCCACGACGACATCCGCGACGTGCTCGAGCGCGCCAGCGCCCGCGAGACGGCGGCGCGCGTCGCGGCCGGAAGCCTCGCCCGCCAGTTGCTCGCCCGGTTCGGCATCCGCATCGCGAGTCACGTGTCGGCCATCGGCGACGTCATGCTGCCCGAGGGCCGCGCCGTCTCCTTCGCCGACGCCGAGTCGATTCCCGAGGACGCCCCGCTGCACTGCGTTGACGCTGCCTTGCAGCAGCGGATGATCGCGGCCATCGACAACGCCCGCGACGCCGGCGACACGGTCGGCGGCGCCTACGAGTTCATCGCCACCGGCGTCCCGGTGGGCCTTGGTTCCTACGTCCAGTGGGACCGGAAGCTCGACGGCCGTCTGGGCCAGGCGATCCTGTGCATCCACGCCATCAAGGCGGTTGGCATCGGCATCGGGCCGGAAGCGGCCGTCCGTCCCGGCTCGCGCGTGCATGACGAGATCCTGCCGCCGCGCGAGACCGGGCTGCCGGTGCGGCCCACCAATAACGCCGGGGGCCTCGAAGGCGGCGTGACCAACGGCGAGGACATCCGCGTCGCCGGGTTCATGAAGCCGATCTCGACGCTGATGCAGCCGCTCCGCTCCGTCGATCTCGCCAGCATGACCGGGGCGCCCGCGGCCATCGAGCGGAGCGACGTCTGCGCGGTGCCGGCGGCGGCGGTGGTCGCCGAAGCGAGGGTGGCGTTCGTGCTCGGCGACGCCTTCCTCGAGAAGTTCGGCGGCGACTCGATCGACGAGATCGACCGGCACTACGCGGCAAGCGCCGAGCAGGTGCGCCGGCGCTTCGCGGCGCGCGGCACGCCCGCATGATCCGTCCAATCCTCCGCTACGGGGAGGATGTCCTGCATCAGCCGGCCGCAGCGGTCGCCGACATCACGCCCGAGATTCAGCAGCTCATCGACGACATGATCGAGACGATGTACGCGGCGCCGGGCATCGGCCTGGCGGCGCCGCAGGTCGGCGTCGCCCTGCGCATCTTCGTGGCCGACGTCTCCGCCGGCCGCAACCCCGCCGATCTGCTGACATTCGTCAACCCCGAATTCGTCGAGCGCGGCGGGGCTCAGCGCGAAGAGGAGGGCTGCCTCAGCGTGCCGGGGTTCAACGCCACGGTGGCCCGGTCGTCGCGCACCGTCCTCAAGGGGCTGGCGCGGGACGGCCGGGAACAGGTCGTCGAGGCCACGGGCCTGCTCGCCCGCTGCTTCGAGCACGAAATGGATCACCTCGACGGCACGCTGTTCGTCGATCACCTGCGCGGCCTTCAGAAGACGCTCATCGTCGGCAAGATCAGGAAGCTCGGACGCAGCGGGAAGTGGTGATGCGGATCGTGTTCTTCGGAACGCCGGCGTTCGCCGTGCCCACCCTGCAGACGCTGCTCGACTCGTCCCATGCGGTCGTGGGCGTCGTCACGCAGCCCGACCGGCCGAAGGGGCGCGGCCAGCGCGTGGTGGACTCGCCGGTGAAGGCGCTCGCGCTCGCCCGCGCGATCCCGCTCACCCAGCCCGCCCGGCTTCGCGACCCGTCCGTCGCGGCCACGCTGCGCGCCTGGCAGCCGGATCTCGGCGTCGTCGCCGCCTACGGCAAGCTGATTCCAAGCGAGATCCTGGCGCTGCCGCCGCGCGGCCTGATCAACGTCCACGCGTCGCTGCTGCCGAAGTATCGCGGAGCGGCGCCCGTCCACCGGGCGGTGATCGAGGGTGAGACGGAAACGGGCGTCACGATCATGCGCGTCGAAGCACTGCTCGATGCGGGTCCGATGCTCGCCAGGCGGACGCGGCCGATCGGCCCCGACGAGACAAGCGACGTCGTCGAACGCGACCTCGCGCGGCTCGGTGCCGCGCTGCTGCTGCAAGTCGTCGGTGAGATGGCCGCCGGCACGCACCAGGAGGAGCGCCAGGACTCCATGGCGTGCAGCTACGCGCCGCGGCTGACCCGGGAAGAAGGGCTCATCGACTGGGCGCTGCCCGCCTCCCGCATTCACAACCGTGTCCGCGGCCTGTACCCGTGGCCGCACGCCTGCACGTATCTCGACGGCACGCGCGTGATTGTGCTCAGGACGCACGTCGAGGAGGCGGCCGCCGGCGCACCGCCCGGCACGATTGTGGCCGTCTCGCGCGACGCACTGCACGTCGCCACCGGAGACGACGGCCGCCTCGCGATCGACCGCGTCCAGCTCGAAGGCGGGCGCCCGCTGGAGATCAGGGAGTTCCTCGCCGGCCATCGCGTGGCGCCGGGCGCACGCTTCACCGGGACATGACCGCGACGGCGCGGACGGCGGCCTTTCACGCGCTTCGAGCGGTCGCCGAGGGCCACGCCGACCTCGCCGCGGCCCTCGCCGTCAGCCGGCGGCAGCTGAAGGACGAGCGCGACCGCGCGCTGGCGGCGGAGATCGTCCTCGGCACCGAGCGGTGGCGGCGCTGCCTTGACTGCCTCATCGAACACTTCGCCCGGCGCGCGACGCCGGACATCGATAGCGACGTCCTCCACATCCTGCGGCTGAGCCTCTACCAGGTTCTCCATCTCGACCGCGTGCCCGTGTCAGCGGTCGTGGACGACGCCGTCGATCTCGCGCGCCACGCCCGCAAGGCGAAGGCAGCCGGGTTCGTCAACGCCGTCCTGCGTGCCACGCTGCGGGAACGCCGTCGCCTCCCGCTGCCGCCGCGGCCGCGCGATCCGGACGACCGCCAGGCGGCGCTGGCCTACCTGGGCGTCACCCATTCCCATCCCGAGTGGCTCGTCGCGCGCTGGCTCGACCGGGTCGGCTTCGACGCCGCCGAACGCTGGGTCCGGTTCAACAACGAGGCGCCGCGTCTGACCCTGCGTGCCAACACGCCGAGCACCAGTCGCGACGCAGTGGCGGCGGCGCTGGCGGCTGCAGGCGTCGAGACCGTGCCCGCCGCGCATGCGCCGGACGGCCTGGTTGTCACGGCGGGCAATCCACTCCGGGGGCCTGGCGACGGCACCTTCTTCGTCCAGGATGAAGCCTCGCAGCTCGTGAGCCACGCCGTCGCGGCCCGCCCGGGCGAGCGCGTGCTGGACCTGTGCGCCTCGCCCGGCGGCAAGTCGGTATCGATGGCTGCCGACGTGGGCGCTGCCGGGCTCGTGATCGCCTGCGACGTCCGCCCGCGCCGGTTGCGACTGCTCCACCGCACGGTGCAGACGAGCGGCGCCCGGTGCGTCCGGATCGTCCACGTGCCCGTGGCCGGCGGTCTGCCGTTTGCTCCTGTGTTCGACCGCGTGCTGGTCGACGCGCCGTGCTCGGGCCTCGGCACGATCAGGCGCGATCCTGACATCAAGTGGCGGCGCCGCGAGTCGGACCTGCGCACGTGTGCCGAGGCGCAGCGCGCACTCCTCGGCCGCGCTGCCGACGCCGTCGCGCCCGGCGGGCGACTTGTGTACGCCACCTGTTCGAGCGAACCGGAGGAGAACGAGGCGGTTGTCGACGCGTATCTGTCAGAGCGCCAGGACTTCCAGCTCCTCGATCTGCGCGGGGACGGCCGCGCCGCGCTCGCGCCGTTTCTCGACGCGCGGGGCATGTTCCGCACGCTGCCGTTCGCGCACGGCCTGGAGGCGTTCTTCGCCGCGGCAATGGTGCGACGGCTCTAAGTCTTTGGTCTTTGGTCTTTGGTCTTTGGAGACCGACCAGAGACCAAAGACAAGAGACCAAAGACTTCATGGTACGATCACCTCCACATGGCGCTTCGAACACGCGTCTGGGGGCTCGGCAAGCTCCTGCTGCTCCTGTGCGGGTTGACGGCAACGTTTCTCCTCTTCGCGCTCGTCGGCATGCGGGTGGCCGTCCGCGCGCGCGAGGTGCAGGTGCCGGACCTCGTCGGACTGCAGGCCGACGGCGCGTCCCAGTCGCTGGCGGCGCTCGGCCTGACGCTCCGCATCGATCCGAACCTGCGTGCGGACGACCGCGTGCCCGCCGGACGCATCGTCCAGCAGGACCCGACGTCCGGCAGCCAGGCCCGGCGGCAGCGCACCATTCACGTCTGGGTCAGCTCCGGCCCCCGCACGACGACCGTCCCGGCGCTGGTCGGCCAGAGCGAGCGCACGGCGCGGATGCGCCTCACTGAAGAGGGCCTCGACGTCAGCACGACGTCCGAATTCCGGTCGCCCGACTACCCGGCCGACGCCGTCGTGGCGCAGGACCCGGCCCCCTCGTCGCGCGCGCCCCAGGTATCGCTCCTGCTGAACCGCGCCGAGGAAGCGACGACCTATGTGATGCCCGACCTGATCGGCACGAGCGGCGAGCGAGCCGCCGAGACGCTCCGCACGCGCGGTTTCCGCGTGACCATCGTCGGCTCGCAGCCGTATGCGCGAGTGCCGCCGGGCACGGTCGTCCGCCAGCAGCCGTCCGGCGGCTTCCGCGTGGCGCCGGCCGATCCCATCTCGCTCGAGGTGAGCCGGTGACCGACCGGGCCCCCGGCCCGCGCGGGAACGGCGTGCAGATCGCGCCCTCGATCCTCTCGGCCGACTTCGCGGAACTCGGGCGCGACATCGCCGCCGTCGAGCGCGGCGGCGCCGACCTGATTCACATCGACGTCATGGACGGGCACTTCGTCCCGAACATCACGATCGGGCCGGCCGTCGTCCGCGCCATCAAGCGCGTCGCGACGCGCCCGCTCGACGTGCACCTGATGATCGAGCAGCCCGAGCGGTACGTGGATGACTTCTTGACTGCCGGCGCCTCGATGCTGTCGGTGCACGTCGAAGCCTGCCGTCATCTGCATCGCACGATCGCCCACATCCGGAGCCGCGGCGCCAAGGCCGGTGCGGTGATCAACCCGTCCACGCCGGCGGCCGCGCTCGAGGCGATTGCCGCGGACCTCGACTTCGTCCTCGTCATGTCGGTGAACCCCGGGTTCGGCGGCCAGGAGTTCATTCCGCAGAGCCTTGACAAGCTCCGCCGCGTCCGCGACGTGCTCGACCGGGCCGGGTCGCACGCGCCGATCGAGATCGACGGCGGCATCGACGCGCGCAACGCGCCGGCCGTGGTCGCGGCCGGCGCCTCGATTCTCGTCGCCGGGCACGCCATCTTCAGCGCCGCCGATCCGGCGGCGGCCACGCGGGCGCTGCGCGCCGCGTGCACGGCCACCGCCACGCATGACCGACACCAGTCCTGACGCAAGTCGCCGCTGCCGCCTTCGCGTCCGATACGCCGACACCGATCGCATGGGGATCGCCTACTACGCGAATTACCTGGTGTGGTTCGAGGTCGGGCGCACCGAGTGGCTGCGCGACACCGGCTGGAGCTACCGCGAGATGGAACAGGAGGGAGTCGCCCTGCCCGTGATCGAGGCGCACTGCGAATACAGGCAGCCCGCGCGGTACGACGACGAAGTGGAGATCGCGACCCGCGCCACGCTGGTGACGCCGGTGCGGATCCGGTTCGACTATCAGGTCACACGGACCGCCGACGGCGTCCTGTCGGCCGCTGGCCACACCGTTCACGCGGCGCTCGACGCCGCGGGAAAGCCGTGCCGGCTGCCGCCGCGCGTCCGGGAGATGCTCCCCGTCGCCGATGATCCAGGGACCCCGGGTGGAAGTCGAGGGGCTGCGTGAAGGCGCTCGTCACCGGCGCGGCGGGGTTCATCGGATCGCACCTGTCGGAGCGCCTGATCGACTCGGGTGCGACCGTGACGGGGCTCGATTGCCTCACCGACTACTACCCGCGCGAGATCAAGGAGCGCAACATGGCGCGGCTCCGGCGCGCGCCACGGTTCTCGCTGGTCGAGCAGCCGCTGGCAGAGGCCGACCTCGACGCGCTGCTCGACGGCGTCACGCACGTGTTCCACCTGGCCGCGCAGCCCGGTGTGCGGAAGAGCTGGGGACGCGACTTCCGCGTCTATACCGCGAACAACGTGGAAGCCACGCAGATTCTGCTCGAAGCGTGCGCCGGCAAGCCGATCGAGCGGCTCGTGTACGCCTCGAGCTCGTCGATTTACGGAGACACCGCGGCGATGCCGATGCACGAAGACGCACGTCCACAGCCCGTGTCACCCTACGGCGTCACCAAGCTCGCGGCCGAGCAGCTCTGCCATCTCTACCACGTTACGCACCGCGTACCCGCGGTGGCGCTTCGGTACTTCACCGTGTACGGCCCGCGGCAGAGGCCCGATATGGCCTTCGCGCGCTTCTTCTCGGCCGTGCGGCGCGGCGAGCCGGTGACGATGTTCGGCGACGGCCGGCAGACGCGCGACTATACGTTCGTGGCCGATGCGGTGTCGGCCACGATGGCGGCAGCCACCCGCGGCACACCGGGCGGTGTCTACAATATCGGAGGGGGATCGCGCGTGGAGTTGCTCAACGTCTTCGAACTCATCGGGCAGGTGACCGGGCGGCCGCTGCGTATCGAGCGTCTCGAGGCGCAGCGCGGCGACATGCACGACACCTGTGCGGACACCACGCGGGCGCGAACCGATCTGGCGTTTGCGCCGACGGTCACTCTCGACGAGGGCCTCCGCGCGCAGTACGAGTGGATGAGCGCCGTCCATGCATAACCGCCCTGTCAGGCTGGTCCTCGCCGCCCTCCTTGCGCTGTCGGCAGGCTGCAGCGCGCGCCGGCCGGCGCCGCCACCCGGTTCGGCGCAGCCCGACCGTTTTCTGTTCGAACGCGGCACCGAGGCCCTCAAGGAGCGCGAGTGGATGAACGCGCGCACCTACTTCCAGCAGATCGTCGACGGCTATCCGCAGAGCCCGTTCCGGCCCGACGCGAAGCTCGGACTGGGCGACGCCTATCTCGGCGAGAACAGCGCGGAATCGCTCGTCTCGGCGGCCAACGAGTTCCGCGAGTTCCTGCAGTTCTACCCCACGAGCCAGCGCGCCGACTACGCCCAGTACAAGATCGCGATGACCCACTTCGTGCAGATGCGCGCGGCCGATCGCGACCAGACCGAGACCCGGGCGGCGATAACCGAGTTCGACGTGTTCTTTCAGAAGTTTCCGGCGAGCCCGCTGACCCCCGAAGTCAAGGACAAGTGGCGCAGCGCACGCGACCGCCTGAGCGAGTACTCGTACCGCGTCGGACTCCTCTACTACCGCATCCGGTGGGACGTCGGCGCCATCGACCGCTTCCGCGAAGTGCTCCGGGACGACCCGGCCTACACCCGGCGGGACGCCGTGTACTTCTATCTGGCGGAGTCGCTCGCCAGGTCCGATAAGAAAGCCGAGGCTGTTCCGTACCTCGAGCGGCTGCTCGCCGAATTCGACACGAGCGAGTATCTCGCGCAGGCCCGTGAGCGGCTACAAACGCTGAAGGTTCAATAGCTTATGAAGAGACAGTGGATTCCCGCCGTCCTGCTGCTTGCCGGCCTGGGCGCCGGCGCGCCCGCCGCCGCGCAGCGCGTGGTGCTGCCGGGACCCGCTGGCCTGCCGCCCGAGGTCGTCTCGCTCGCCTGCGCGCCGACCCTGACGTTTGAGCCCCCGCCGATGCCGCTGCGCATCACCGGCAGCCAGAACGCGTCGGTCCGTCGCCTGCTCGCGCCGGGTGATCTCCTCACGATCAACGCCGGTACGGACAACGGCCTCGATGTCGGCCAGCAGTACTACACGCGCCGCGCCGTGCCCCGGGAGAAGCGGGCCGTCGGCCGCGATAACCCGGCCGTGATCCAGACGACCGGATGGATCCGGATCTATGCCGTCGATCGCACGATGTCGCTGGCCACGGTCGTGCACCCCTGTGACTCGCTCGAGCTGAACGACTACCTCGAGCCGTTCGCCCTGCCGGCGCTCCCGCCGGCATCGCCCGATCGCCCGGCCGCGCAGCGCGGCAACTACGGCCGCGTGATGATCGGCAACGACAACCGGCGGAGCTTCGGCAAGGGCGATTATCTCGTCGTCGATCGAGGAAGCGACCACGGCGTCGCGCCGGGCGCGCAGTTCGTGCTGTACCGCGATCAGCTGACGCCCGGCAATTTTCTGTTCGAGATCGGCGAGGCGGTGGCCGTGACCGTCAGTCCAGAGGCGTCCACGCTGCAGGTGACCCTCTCGCGCGACGGCATCCTCGTCGGCGACTACGTCGCCATGAGACGATAACCACGAAGACACGAAGGACACGACGAGTACACAACGCGATATCGTGGCCTTCGTGACCTCCGTGGTCTAGCTTGCCCGGCGGGCGCGCGCGATGTTCACGTCCACGACGCGTGCGTTGAGCAGCCTTTGGTAGCGGCGGGAGTAATCGACCGCGGACACGACGGCGGCCGCCAGGACCACCCAGAGCATCGCCGCGCCGAGCGGCGCCAGCACCGGCATCGGCCCGGATCCGACGATCAGCACCAGGATGGCCGCCACCTGCAACGCCATCTTCAGCTTCCCGAGCCTCGAAGCGGCAATGGTGAAGCCCCGGCTGTGCGCCAGACTGCGCAGGCCGGTGACGGCAAACTCGCGGCCGATGATGATCGCCACCATCCACGCCGGCGCCAGCCCCAGCTGGACCAGCGAGATGAACGCGGCCGACGTGAGGAGCTTGTCCGCGATCGGGTCGAGCATCTGGCCGAGCCAGGTGACCTGTCGCCGGCGCCTGGCGAGATAGCCGTCGAGCCAGTCGGTAATGGACGCCACGCCGAAGATGCCGGCCGCCACCATCTCCTTCGGCAGGCCGAGGATGCGGTGGCCCTCGAACTCGGTCAGCAGCGCGACCACCAGCAGCGGCACGAGGACGATGCGTACCAGCGTCAGGGTGTTCGGCAGATTCATCGAGGCGCCAATTGTACCACTCGGCTATCGGATATGATCGGAGCTCGTCATGAAGGCCATCCTGCTGGCCGGGGGCCAGGGCACAAGGCTCCGGCCCCTCACGATCAACACCCCAAAGCCGATCGTCCCGATCTTCAATCGACCCTTCCTGCACTATCAGATCGACCTGCTGAAGCAGGTTCCCGAGATTGACGAAGTCATCCTCAGCCTCAACTATCAGCCGCGCCGCATCGAGGCCATCTTCGGCGACGGCGCCTCGCGCGGCATCCGGATCCGGTACGTCGTCGAGCCGGAGCCGCTTGGCACCGGCGGCGCCGTCCGCTACGCCGGGGAGGGTCTCACCGAATCGGTGGTGGTGTTGAACGGCGACGTGTTGACGCAGGTCGATCTCGCCGCCGTCATCGCGCTGCACCGGCAGCGGCAGGCGCGCGCGACGATCGTCCTGACGCCGGTGGCGCACCCGGAAGCCTACGGGCTCGTCGAGACCGACGCGGCGGGCAACATCCGCCGGTTTCTCGAAAAGCCGGCGCCCGGCGAGATCACCACGAACCACATCAACGCCGGCATCTACGTGCTCGAGCCGGACACGTTCGATCGCATTCCACCCGGCGTACCGTGGTCGATCGAGCGCCGCTATTTCCCGTCGCTCATCGAGCGGCGGGAGACCTTTGTCGCCTACGTGGACGAGGGGTACTGGATTGACATCGGCACGCCCGACAAGTACACGCAGGTCCACCGCGACATCATGGACGGGCGCTACGCGACAATGCCCTTCCTGGATCTGCCCCCGCCGCGGACGGCGATCGCGCCCGACGCGCGCATCGATCCGGGCGCCGCGATCGAAGGGCCCTGCTTCATCGACGGAGGCGTCGTCGTCAGACGAGGCGCACGCGTCGGCCCGTACTCGGTTATCGGCCGCGATACACAGATTGACGAAGGCGCGTCGGTCGAGGGGGCGATCCTGTGGCCCGAGTGCCGGATCGGCCGGGGAGCCGTGGTGCGCGACGCGATTGTCGGGCGCGGCTCGCGTCTCGGCGACGGCCTCCGCGTGGACCGCGGCGCGGTGCTCGGCGATGAGACCGTCCTGACCGACCACGCCCGTGGCCTCGCATGATCAACCCTGACATCTTCAAAGCCTACGACGTCCGCGGCCTGTACCCGGGCGAGATCAACGAGGAGGCGGCGCACCTTATCGGCCGGGGCTTCGCCGCGTACCTGCGGACCAGCCGCATCGCCGTCTCGCGCGACATGCGCGTGTCCTCGCCGGATCTCGCTGCGGCGTTCATCGACGGGGTCCGCCTCCAGGGCACCGACGTGGTCGACTGCGGCATGCTCGGCACCGACATGCTCTACTTCGCCGTGGCGCACGACGGTCTCGGCGGGGGCGCGCAGATTACCGCGTCGCACAATCCGAAGCAGTACAACGGCATCAAGATGGTGCGCGCCGGCGCGCTGCCGCTCAGCGGCGACGCGGGCATCGGCGACATCCGCGACGCGCTCGCCGCCGGCCGCCTCCCGCCGCCTGCCACCCGGCGCGGCGGACTCTCGACGCGCCACGTCCTGCCCGAGTACGTCGAAGCGGTGATGTCCTTCATTGACGCCTCGGTCATCGAGCCGTTCTCGGTCGTGCTCGACGCCGGTTGCGGGATGGCGGGGCTGGCCGCGCCGCCGCTGTTCGCGCGACTCCCCTGCCGCGTCACGCCGCTCTGCTTCACGATCGACGGCACGTTTCCGACCCACGAAGCGAATCCGCTCATCGAGGAGAACCGGCGCGACATCACAGCGGAGGTCGTCAGACAAAAGGCCGATATCGGGATCGCCTGGGACGGCGACGCCGACCGCTGCTTCTTCATCGACGGCAGCGGCGAATTCATCTCGGGGGATTTCGTCACGGCGCTGCTCGCCGAAGCCTTCCTGCTGAAACATCCCGGCGCGACGATCGTCTACGACCTGCGCGCCAGCCATGCAGTGAGGGACGTCGCGGCGCGCTACGGCGGACGGGCGCTCGAGAACCGCGTGGGACACGCCTTCATCAAGCGGCGCATGCGCGAGGAGGACGGCATCTTCGGCGGCGAGGTGACCGGGCACTACTACTTCCGCGATTTCTACTATGCCGACAACGGCTTCATCCCGGCGCTGCTCATGCTCGAGCTGATGTCGAAGAAGCAGCGGTCGCTGCGCGACCTCCTGCAGCCGTTCCGCGAGCGCTACTTCATTTCAGGCGAGATCAACACAAGACTGGCGTCGATGGCCGAGGTGCCGGCGACGCTGGCCGCCATCACGGCGCGGTACGCGGACGGCCGGATCACCACGATGGACGGCGTGTCCGTCGAGTACCCCGACTGGCACTTCAACGTGCGGCCGTCGAACACCGAGCCGCTGCTGCGGCTGAATCTGGAGGCCGCCTCACCGGCCGCCATGGAGCGCCGGCGCGACGAGATCCTCGCACTGATTCGGGGGTAAAATACGAGCGCGTCGATCGAAAGAGCGGGAGTAGTTCAGCGGTAGAACGCGAGCTTCCCAAGCTCGATGTCGCGGGTTCGATCCCCGTCTCCCGCTCCAGTCTTCCGCCGCGGCTGCGTCATTGAACGGGCAGGCGCACCCCGTCCTCTGCAAGCCGGGCCCGGCCCGCCGGGCTCATGATCAGGTCGACAAAGCCCTTCGCAGCCGGAGAGAGGTCCTTCCGGTGCCACAGCGAATACGTGGTCGCCAGGTCGAAAGCTCCGGGGAACGGCCCCACCAGCGCGGCGCGGTCGGCCTGCACGATCTCGGCGATCTGCGTCACGCCGAGATCGACCTTCTTCTCCAGCACGAGCCGCATGGTCTCGACGCCGTCCTGCGCCAGCGTGGCCTTCTTCAGCACCTCGTCCTTGATCCCCAGCGCCTCGATGACCTTCATGAAATGCGTGCCGGCGGTGGCACCGCGGGCCGGGTCGGAGAACGCGATGCGGCGCGCCGACAGGAGGGCGGCCTTCAGCGTCGCCGGCGTCGAAATATCAGGCTTCGGAGCCCCCGGCGGCGCGGCAAAACCGGCAACGGTGTCGCCCAGACGGTAGCTGACTCCGTCCCTGAGTGTGCCGTTCTTCTGTCCCTCGCTGATGAGCGCCTGCGACGTGATGAGGAACGTCGCCTGCGGATCGGCATCAAATCTCTTGCCTGTGGCCCCTGCCGTGTCGAACACCGCGAGGATCCTGTGACCGGTCGCCTTTTCGTAGTCCGCCGCCATCCTGACCAGAGACGACTTCACGCCGGCGGCGGCATACATCTTCAGTTCTTCACCGGACGCCGACGACGCGATGCCCGCTGCCAGCACGACCGACACCATCGTTCTCATAGGGAGATTATCCCCGAAAGGGTGTTACCTGAACGACATCCCCGCCGACGCGGCCAGCAGCGTCGTCGCCGGCACCTCGACGGGGCCTCCACCGGCCACCTTGTGAAACCGGATATCGAAGGAGAACGCCACGTGCCGGTTCGTGAACCACCGCGCCCCGCCGCCGAAGTTGATGCTGCGGAGCGCGCCGCTCTCGAGCGTGCCCTCCGGTGTCGTGGCGGCGGTCGTCCCGCTGCCGCTTCCAAACGCGGACGTCGTCGCCTGCACGCCGGCCCGTCCGATCCCCGCGCTGACGTAGCTCCAGCCGTCGGCGGACCCGAAATTGAACGACACCTGCGGCGCGAGCGCCCGGACCGTGACGGTGACGTCGGGCCGCGTCTGCGGCGCCGGCGGCGTGGCGGAAGCGCCGCCCGGCGGCGGTACCGGCGTCGGGACCGTCGTCTTTCCGGTCGCCCGCAGCAGCTCGAGGCCGACACCGACCCGCGAGGGGCCGAGCCGCAGCACATACACGTGCGCGCCGACGTCGAAGCCGAGGCTGCGCGTCGGAATCAGCGTTCCGGATGGGACAGCCGGATAAAAGGCCGCCTGCTGCGGAACGGCGGTCGAGACGAC
>JACQZV010000017.1 GCA_016213695.1 Acidobacteriota bacterium
ACACACGCCGCGTGATCATCACGCGTGCGCGTAGACGCGCGTGCTGCCGTTGGACTGAAAGGCCAGCACCTCGTACGCCTGCTTCGGGCTGTCCTCCATGCCTGGGGATCCTCCCGGCATCCCCGGTACGGCCAGACCGCGGTCGGCTGGGCGCTCCGCCAGGAACTTCCGGATCAACGCCGGGGGCACATGCCCTTCGAAGACATAGCCACCCGCCTCGGCAGTGTGGCAGGAGCGCAGATCGACGGGCACGAGCAGGGCGTCCTTCTTCGGCGTGACGTCGAGCATCACGTGCTTCTTGAGATCGAACCCCGCCGACGCCATGCGCTCGGCCCATTGATGGCAGCAACCACACTCTTCCGTGGCGTACAGCGTGACCTGCACGGATTGCGCCCCGGCGTCCTTGCAGCCGGCGACGCCCAGCGCCGCGAGCCCCGCGAGGACGGCGGATCCACCGGACGCCAGGCGCACCCAGTCCCGACGCGTGAGGCGTGCCTGCGGAACCTGTGCAATCCGTACCGAGGTTTCGGTGGCGGCTGCGTGGTGCGTTTCGTACGTGAAGTCTGTCATGAGAGTTCCCGGCCGGCTGTCGCCAGCCCGAGGTTAGGTGTTGGGTGATGGCGCGGCATCCGTCGGCCCGTCAGCCGCCGCGAGCACAGGCTGTGTGGCCAGCGAACGCTCCTTCCAGAGCGAGTAGATCGCCGGGATGACCAGCAGCGTGAGCAACGTACTCGAGACCATGCCGCCAATCATCGGCGCGGCGATGCGGCGCATTACGCTCGCGCCGGCGCCGCTGCCCCACAGCAACGGAAGCAGGCCGGCCATGATGGCGATAACCGTCATCATCTTGGGGCGTACACGCTCGACGGCGCCTTCCATGACCGCCTCGTAGAGATCGCGCAACGTGGGTCGGCGACCCTCCGCACATCGCGCCGCCCACGCGTGATCGAGGTAGATGAGCATGACCACGCCGGTCTCTGCGGCCACACCGCCCAGGGCAATGAAGCCGATGGCCACCGCCACGGACCAGTTGAAGCCGAGGGCCCAGAGGAACCAGATGCCGCCGACCAGCGCAAACGGGAGCGAGAGCATCACGATCAGCGTCTCGCCCACGCTCTTGAAGTTGAAGTAGAGCAACAGGAAGATCAGCGCCAGCGTCGCCGGAATGACGAGTTTCATCGTCTCTTTCGCGCGCTGCATGTACTCGTACTGACCGCTCCACACAATGGAGTAGCCCGGCGGCATCGTCACGCGCGCCGCGACCTCACGCTGCGCATCGGCCACGTATCCGCCGATGTCCCGGTCCGCGACATCTACATAGACCCATGCCGTCGGCATCGCACCTTCCGTGCGCACCACCATCGGGCCGGCCACCGAACGAATGGTGGCGATCTGCCCGAGGGGCACTTGCGCCGCGTTGCCGCTGAGAGCCGAGCTGGCCCCGCCCATTCCGCCCATGCCTGCTGACGGGCCGGCGCCGGCAGCCGAGTGCGCGACGGGAATCAGCACTGACGCCAGACGCTCCGGCGTATCCCGAAGTTCCTGCGGATAGCGAATGCGCACACCGAACCGTTGTCGCCCTTCAACCGTCTGCGTGATGGTCATACCACCGATGGCGGTGGCAATGACGGCCTGCACGTCACCCACATTTAATCCGTGGCGCGCCGCCGCCTTCCGGTCGATGTCGATATCGAGGTAGTATCCGCTCACCGCGCGCTCAGCGAACGCACTGCGCGTCCCCGGCACCATCTGCACCGCCCGTTCGATCTCGCGTCCGATCCGCTCCAGTTCCGCGAGATCAGGGCCGAATACCTTGATGCCAACGGGCGTACGAATGCCCGTCGCCAACATGTCGTTGCGCCCCTTGATCGGCATCGTCCAGGCGTTCGTAACTCCTGGCATACGCACCGCCGAGTCCATCTCGGCGACGAGCCGCTCGTACGTCATACCGGATCGCCACATCGCCTGGGGCTTCAGCGAGATGGTGGTCTCGAACATATCGAGCCCCGCTGGGTCCGTGGCGGTGTTGGCCCGTCCGCCCTTGCCCCAGACATGATCCACTTCCGGGAACCGCTTGAGGATCTGGTCCTGGCCTTGCAGCATCTCACGAGCACGGGCTATGCTGACGCCGGGCAACGTGGTCGGCATGTAGAGAATCGTGCCTTCGCCCAGCGGCGGCATGAACTCACTACCGATGCGCGACCACGGCACCCACGTGAGAATGACGACGACCACGGACGCCGCGATCACCGGCCACCGGTGCCGCAACACGAACGTGATCATCGGCCGGTACCAGCGGATGAGCACCCGATTGACTGGATTGGCCGATTCTCGGAAGATTCGACCGCGCACGAACAAGCCCATAGCCACCGGCACGAGCGTGACCGAAAGTAGACTCGAGGCCGCCATCGCAAACGTCTTGGTGAACGCGAGTGGTCGGAAGAGCCGTCCTTCCTGCCCTTCCAGGGCGAAGACCGGCAGGAACGAGACGGTGATGATCAGCAACGAGAAGAAGAGGGCGGGCCCCACTTCCTGCGCCGCCTCGACCACCACGCGCCACCGTTCCTGTGAAGTGAGGACGTTCGTGTTGAGCCACCGCGACGATTCGACGTCCTTGCCGGCGGCGCGCTCCTTCGCGGTGATCGCGCGCTCCAGGTGTTTGTGCAGGTTCTCAATCATCACGATTGCGGCGTCGATCATGGCCCCGATGGCAATCGCGATGCCACCCAGTGACATGATATCCGCCCCGACCCGCACGCCTCGCATGGCGATAAACGCCATGAGGATGCCGATGGGGAGCGTGAGGATCGCGACCAGCGCCGAACGCGCATGCAGCAGGAAGACGATGCAGACCAGCGCCACGACGAGACTCTCTTCAAACAGCTTGGTGCGTAGCGTCTCGATCGCTCGCTCGATCAGATCGCTGCGGTCGTACACGGGGCGAATGACCACGCCAGGGGGGAGTCCCGGCGCAATCTCCTTGATCCGGTCCTTGACCCGCTCTATCGTCGTCAGCGCGTTCTGCCCGAAGCGCATGATGACGATTGCCCCGACGGCGTCGCCGCGTCCGTCGAGTTCGGCGATGCCGCGTCGGACGGCGGGGCCGACATTGACGCGGCCGAGTTCCGCCACCCGGATGGGAGTGCCATCCGCGGTGGCCCCGACCACGACGTTTTCGATGTCCTCGATGGATTTCAGATAGCCAAGGCCACGCACCATGTACTCGCGCTCAGACAGTTCGACCACCATGGCGCCGATATCGGCATTGGCGTTCTGAACGGCCTGCATCACCCGCGTGACCGGGATACGGTATGCGAGGAGCTTCGCGGGATCGATGTCGATCTGATACTGCTTCTCGTACCCGCCGATGGTGGCAACTTCGGAGACCCCCGACACGGACGTCAACTGGTAGCGGAGATACCAGTCCTGAAGCGACCGCAGGTCCGCTAGGCTCATCTTGCCGGTGGTGTCCTCGAGCGCATACTGATAGACCCAGCCCAGACCCGTCGCGTCGGGACCGAGGGTCGGGGATACACTCTCCGGCAGACGACCCTTGAGGCCGTTCAGGTACTCCAGCACGCGACTGCGCGCCCAGTACAGGTCGGTGCCATCGTCGAAGATGATATAGACGAAGGAGATGCCGAAGTACGAGTACCCGCGCACGGTGCGCGCGCCCGGCACCTTGAGCATCTCCGCCGCGATCGGATAGGTGACCTGATCCTCGACGATGCGAGGGGCCTGCTCGTTGTACTCCGCCTGGACAATCACCTGCACATCGGACAGGTCTGGCAACGCCTCCAGCGGCGTGTTGCGCACCGCGATGACGCCCGCCAGCATCGCCGCCACGGTGAACAGGACGACGAGGAACTTGTTGCTTGCCGACCACGCAATGACTTGCTTGAGCATGGGAGGGTTCCTCAGCCGTTGTTGTGCTTCATGCCAGCCATCGGCGGCATCGTATCCGGCTTCGCCGGCTTCTGCCCCTTCTTCGTCTCGGGCGGAGATGTCGGCATCACCATTCCCGGCATCTTCGAATGGTCCATCGCCGGATCCATAGGCGCTGCGGTATCGCCCTTAGGCGCCGGCGCGGCAATCTCCATCCCTGGCATTCCAGCCATGCCGCCCAACATCGAACCGAGGTTCGACTCCGCGTCCACCAGGAACGTGGCGGACGCCACCACGATCTCACCCAAGCGCAGGCCCGACTTTACTTCCACACGGTCGTCCGTGGCGATGCCGCGCACGATATCTCGAGGTTCCAGCACACCGTCGGCACGCTGCACGAACACCAAGTCTCGCCGCCCGGTGGAAAGCACGGCAGACCGTGGCACGTGGAGCACCTGCGCGCGGCCGGTGGTCCGAATGCGAATCGTCGCGTACATCCCCGGCTTCAGCACGCGGTTCTGGTTCTCCAGTTCCACCCGTACACGGACGGTGCGGGTCTCGCTGCTGACCGTGGGTTGAAGAAAGACGATGCGTCCCTGCCGCACGTTGCCCGGCAGCGCCTGAAGCTCCACGTCCACCGACTGGCCCATGCGAACGGAGGGCAGGTCCTGCTCGAATACTTCCCCTTCCACCCACACGACCGAGAGGTCGGCGAGCCGGAAGAGCGCATCGCCTGCCATGACGCGCTGTCCCTGCACCACGAACTTGTCAACGACAACTCCGCTATAGGGGGCGCGAATCATCAGCGATTTCTGCGCCTCACCCGTGCGCTCCACCCGTTCGACTTCGGCGGAGGGGACGTCCCAGTTGAGCAGGCGTTGGCGCGCAGAGCGCAGGAGCGACTGCGCATTCGCCGCGGCTGGCGCATCCGTGCCGGCGACGTCTCGGGCGAGCCGGGCAGCGATCACCAACTCCTCTTCGGCGCTCAGCAACATCGGGGCATACGTGGAGACGAGCGGTTCTCCGGCTTGGACCTCGCGTCCGGTAAAGTCGACGTAAAGGCGATCGATCCAGCCATCAAACTTCAGCGACACCGAACGCACCCGCGTCTCGTCGAACGTGACCTGGGCGACCGTTCGCACTTCTGGGTTCAACATGCCGCGTTCCACGCGTGCGTACGTGACGCCAATGCGTCGTGCCTGTTCAGCCGTCAACATCACCGGCTGCGCCGCGTCGGCTGTGGCCGTCGCGCCATGGTTATGACCGGCCGCGTCGGTAGCGGGCGCCTTGCCGCGCGACGCGTAGATGGCCACCGCAACAGCCCCACCAATGACAACAATGCCCAGACCTACCGCGCGGAGCCGGCCGCTCGCGCTGGTGGTACGAGCGCCGAACATGGAGGCGTCGCTCGGGCCATTCGAAGTACCCTGTTGTTCGTCACGCATTATCGGTTACCTCCCGGCGTCGCACGGCCGGCATTGGAGTCAAAGAGTTCGCGGCCAAGCAACATTTCCAGGTCGGCCAGGGCCATGCCCTCAGCGGCGTCCAGCGCCGAGAGTTCCTGCTCATACCGGTTCACCGTGGCCTGGTTGTCGAGCAGCGTCATGAGATTCACTTGGCCGACGCGATACGCGGCCACCGCGGCGGTCACCGCGGCACGAGCCTGCGGCAGAACCGACGTCAGATAGAGCGAGCGCAGGTTGCGCGCGCGTGTCCATTCCGCGTAGGCGATACCTACCTGGGCGCGCGTGTCGGACTTCATCGCGGCCAGATCCGCAGCGGCCATCGCCCGCATCGCCTCCGTCTCGTCCCGCATGCGGTATTGACGGCTCTTGGCGAAGATTGGGACATTCGCACCAAGCATCAGGCTCCCCATGCGCTCGACGCCACTCATCCCACCGCGCTGTCCGTACTGCACGCCCACTTGCAGGTCTGGCCAGATCTCGCGCCTGGCGAGTTGCGCATCCGCCACCGCCGCAGCCACTTCTGCCTCGCCCGCCCGCACCATCGGACGCTCGGCCGCGGCCTGCGCCATGAGACTGTCGGGCGATGCGAGTCGAGCCGGAAACTCGGGCAACATCGCCTCCTGAGTCGAATCCACGGACTGGTTGAGCAGCCCGCCGAGACGCGCGAGATTCACCGCACGCATCGCGCGCATCGCGGTAATGTCCTCCGTCATGCGGCCGACCTCGACCTGTGCCTTTAGCACGTCGGCCTGCGCCGTTTCGCCGACGCGATACATAGCTTCCGACGTCGCAGCCACATCCTCCATCAATCGACGCGTGCGGATGGCGATCTCGATGCTGCGTTCCGTGCGATACACCTCGTAGAAGGCCGCCGCGACCTGGCTCCGCACTTCCCATCGGAGATCCGCCGCCCGTGCACGGGCACCTCCAACCCTCGCGTCAGCCGCCGCCCCCGCGAATCGCAGCTTCCCTGCGGTCGGCAGCATCTGCATGACCTGCAGTTGCGTCATGCCGAGGGGATCCATGGGACCGAGCCCGGGCAGGGCACGATTCATGAAGCCGAGCTGCACCTGTGGATCGGGGGGCCGTCGGGTGCCGGGCACTCGCGCCTCCGCGGCGACCACCAGCGCCTTCGCCGCCGACAGCCGGGGATTGGCCTGATCCACAGCGGCGTATAGTTCGCCTAGGGTAAGCCTACGAGGTGTGGGTGACGCGACCTGCGCCGCGCCCGGCGTGCCGAGAGCTGCGAAGCCCGCAAGAACGGAGATGCGCCAGAGCCACAACGAAGGCGCGAAGCGACGTCGCGATGCGTGAGCACGCGTTGACGAGAGCTCCATGCCGACGTACGGCATGAGCGAAGTGTGTTGGAACACGAGCGTCCTCGAGAGACGGAGAGGGAGCCACGCGGCGAACGACTCGCCGTCGGGCAGGCCACACGGTCAGGTATCGACGCGGCGCGTCGATGTACGAGACTCAGTCTTTCGGGGGCGGTGTGTCAAGCGGACGCGACCACTCGGCAGGTGGCGCGGAGCCACTGCGCGGCAGCGAAGTCGCGATAACGTCGGGCATCGGCGTAGCCACAACCGGAGCGACGATGGCGGGGGGCGCAGTGCCCGCGCACCCCATGCCGGAGGGGCAGGACGGACACGACGGGGTCTTCCCGTCAGGTGCGGTGCAGCAGTCGGCGCTCTTGACTGTCGCTTCGGTCGCAGCGACGTCCGCCGTGACCGGCTGACGCCCACTCCCGTGGTGACCGCCGGTCATCGTCCGATGATGCATCGGCGGCGGTGCGAGGCGCGGGACGGCGACTGCCGCAACCGCGTCGGTGCTACGGGCCGGGATCGTCGCGGAAGCCGGGACTGATCCCAAGACCGCGTTCGGAGAATGTTTCGCACACTGCTGTGCGCCGAGCGGCATCGCCGACAGCGCGCAGGCGATCACGGCCGCCATGAGCGCCCGCGAAGGCGCGAGCAGTCGCTGCGGCGTCACCGGAGCCCCCACGACCAGCCGGCAGAGAGAGAGAACGCCGGTGCCGTCGGCGTCACGCCAAAGGCTGCCGTCACGGAAAGCGTTCGGCGGCTGGCAGCGGTGCGGCTCCATCCCGCCCCGAGCTGCACGGGACCGTCCGCGCCGGCAATAAACGGAGTCGCAGCGAACAGCGAGGCGTAGACCTGCTGCCCGATCCGCCCCGTCGGCCGTGCAGCCGTAATCGTGCCGGTCATGACATCGCGATACGGATCACCTGACGACCGTCCCACGCGCCAGTACGCCACATCGGTGAGAACCGCCCACGCGGTCGAACGCCGCGCGAGCGTCGTACCCACGGCTTCGTCCCACTTGCCGGTTCCAAATCCGCTCGTCGCACTCGCGAGGGGAACCTTCACCGACGAATAGAACGCCAGGCTCGTCGAGGACGTAGCCGATCCCCACACGGTGGCATCCACGCGCAGCACGGGATCGCCGTTTCCAGCGTGGCCGGTCATGCCTGAGCCTCCGTCGTTCATCCCCGTCAGGCCGTAGTTGCCCATCATTCCGCTGGAGGTGCCGCCGCGTTCGGAATGCGCTACTCCGCCGACGGGCATCATGCCCGCGCCGACCGTGCGAACCGTCGCCGCGTCCTGGAAGATGTACGGCACCGTTGCCCACCAGCGCCAACGCCCGACGGTCGCCATCGCACCCACTGCAAAGTTCGCCGTGCTCACCGCGCGGTCGCCACCATAACGACCGGCAGTGAACTGGGAGCCGCCAAACACGGCGAAGGAGTCCTGGGCGGACCCCGTCGTCGCGATGCCGCCAGCGAACACGAGTACGAGCAAAGGGCGTCTCACGCGCGCTGTGGGCTACGGCTTGGGCGGCGTTGGCACGCTCTGCTGCATCTTCTCCATCGATTTCAGCATGCGGTCCATGTTACCCAGCATCTCCGTGAGCGACTTCTGCATCGTACCCATTTCACTGTGCATCGTTCCGCTCGCCATCAGCTTGTCGTTCATCATCAGGTCGTGCATCTGGGACGTCAGTCCCTTCATCTGCCCAGACATCGCCGAGAAGTTCTCCGTCATCATGTGCATCACATGCACACCGGGAGCGCTCATCGGCATGGTCTGCGCAAACTGCGTCATCTGCTGCGTCCGCTGCACCATCAGATCGGTGCGCTGCATCATGGTCTGCATCTGGGTCATCATCGCCGTCGACATGCCTTGCTGGCTCATGCCCGGGTGTCCTGCCATAGCCCCCATCTGACCCTGCGCCTCGGCGTGCGAGGCGAGCAGGGACAGCGCCAGCACCGCACCGGCCACGCAGCCAGCCATTGAGTTTCTCGTCATGGGAATCCGACCCTTCATTCGAGTGTGAATCCGGAGGTCGCTCGTCGAACGACCTCTGATGCTGCAAGGGAAGCTCGCCGCGACCTCGCTGACATCCAAGCCGTCACTTGCCTGATTTTATGTAGGATAAAACCTGAAGCCGGGATGCGCCGTTGTCAATAGCCGCGGTCGGGGAAGGCATGTCGATGGCCGACACCGACGATCATGGTTATGCACGCTCCGTTGACTGCCACGAGTGCTCCAGCTGAAGGGGTACGTACAGCAATGCTGGAGGTGGCCTGCGCCCCGGACGCTGGCCTGCACGAAGGAAGCGTCGCCCTGGCGCTTGCTTCTATTACGGGGCGCTTTGCGCCGGCATCGTGGTGCACGATGAGGGGGAAGCTGGTCAACTTCCCCCTCTCGTTTATTCTCGTCCCGGCTCAGCTGTTCTACGCCGCCCGGATGCTCAGGAACTTCCGTCGCACGTTTCGCCGGTGACGCGGGCGGAGCACGAGCACCATGCTGGGGAACGGCGCGGCGTACTTCGAGCCGCCGAACTTGACCCGCCCTCGCACGAACCGCACCTCGGTCTCCGGAAGCAAGCCGATGTCGTGGTACCACGCGGTGTCGGTCCGGGCCGGCAGCAGCATGACGACGGTCGCGCCCCTACGCGCGGCGTCGAGGGACTTCTCGGCCCACTCGGCGATGCAGCGGCCGTACGGGGGGTTCAGGAACACGGAATGCGTGCCCCAGTCTTGCAGAAGGCCGTTCTGCCGCCGGTTGAAGTAGTACGCGCACTTCGCGTTGCCGGCGGAAGCCGCCGCATCGAGCGTGAACTGGAACTCGTTGTCCAGCGTGTTGAAGAACTTCTGCGGAGTGGCCCAGTTGTCAGTGCGCGAGGCGAGCATGTACCCGCGACGATCAGCGGAGGTGTTCTTCAGCGAAATCCTCTTCATATAGCACCTTGGGTTAGGGGTGCTAAGAGGAGATTGGACCTGAGGCTCGCGCCGGAATTCCCCCCTCGGGGTACGCCTCCTTGATGATCGGTGCCAGATTTCGTAACTTATTGCCTGTCAATCTTTTACACGATTACTGTCGATCTTGACATCCAGCTTCACGGCGGCTCAAACTGTGAGTTCCGTACCGTTCGGAACGACACAGGAGATGAAGAGATGAACGCGCACCGGGCCTCGTTCGGCGAGCCGCACCGTGCCCTCCGAGCCCACTTTAGAGCGTCTTCGATACTCCACTTGCCGGCAAGGTCGGTTGTGCACGGACGGGCCTAGCCCTCGACCCGGCAACTCCCGATAATCCACTCTCGCCCGCGCGCAATTGCCTTACGCACAGGATGACTTGATGCCGAGACCCGCAAGACGCGCCCGCGCCAACGCAGCGACGAGTGGCGCTCCATCCGTGGGCAACGGGTTCGCCGACCTCAGAAAGGACCTCTGGCAGGTTGCTGTGTCGCTGAGAGGTTCTATCGAGCCCGGCTCCTGATAACGCGAGCATCCGTGACGCCGAGTCGCTTGCGAACTGTGCCGGGGTGAAAGGCTACCGTCATCTCTCCTTTTCAAAACACGCACTACAGAACAGACTCTCCCTCTCGCCCTCCGCCGCGGCGTAAGCCGCATCATCGGCGGTATCGCCTGTTTTTGAACCAAACCAGGGACACAGCCGGAAGAAAGTCTTCGCGAATGAACCTTGCGTCTTAGTTTCCAGTGATCCCTCTGTGAGTCCCTGCGATTTCCGGATACCCCCAAGGAGAGGATGGTGCTCTCACACAAAGTCCTGAAGCTGCCCCTGAGGCACCGCGAATCACGCCCCTTCGCGGCGTTCGTGTTGCTTCCCGCGTTGCTCGCGTTGACCGTGAGCCCGATCGTCGCAGGGATCATGCCCCCAGTGAGAATGAAGGTGGTGGGCGCGGACGATGGGACACCGCTTGTGGGCGTGGTCGCACTGCTCTGGGGAACGGCTCACGAGGGTACGATCACCGGCCACGGCGGCAAGCAGGCGATTCTCTTCGCGGTGGAGGCGGCTTCGGACCAATCGGGCGAACTGCGCTTTCCGAAGCAGAGCTTCCGCAGCAGGCCCTTCTTTCTCAACACGAACTACGAAGGCCCGTCTATGCTGTTGTTGAAGCCGGGCTACGCGCCGCTTGTTCTCCAGAACGAGCGTCGCATCGTGCCGACACTCGCCGAGGCTTCGACATGGGAGCACGATGGCAGGACGTTACGGATGAAGAAGGCGACGGACGACGACGTGCGGCGGCAGGCCTACTTGGTTGGCACTAGCACCAATCTGATGTTGGGGCTTGATGGCGACTGTCCATGGAAACGGGTTCCTCGTGTCCTTGTCACGGCGGATCGCCTATTTCGCGGCCCAGGTGCGACGAGCACGCTCCGTACACTCTTCTTGAACGATGCCCTCTTCGTACAGATTGGCTGCGGTTCGCCAAAGTCGTTCTTTGAGCCGTACCTGCGGCCGTAGCTAGGGTCGCTGGGGCGCGATGCTCTTGGGCATGTCGTCGGCCATTTGGCATGGCAGTGCCTTCTTCACGTGCCGCGTCGCCGACAGTGCCGTCGGATGCTGTCCGCAAGCGCCGTCACCGTCTTCGGCGTGGGAATACCCCGGCGGCTAAAGATGCTGGCGCTCGCGGTCACGAAGCTCATCGTGCGGATGTTAAGCGGAGCAGCCGCAGCAGATCCCGGTGCGGCCAACGTGATCCGAAAGGCGTCGACGTAGACGGAGTCACCAAGTGTACGCGAGCGCATCATGCTGACCCGGTCCGCTGACGACCCCGGAGCGGACTGAAACCCAGCGCCACTAGCGATTCGAGTGGCGCACTGGAACAGGTAGTCACGAGACTGGGCGTCTGTGCCTGGCTGCGCCTGCGCGCCCGGCGGTAACAGGACGATTCGAATGGCGAACAGGCCCTTGAAGAGAATGCGCGTTCTGCGCGCTGGCGACATCATGCCGAACCCTCCCGCATACAGATCGTGGTCAGGGTGGTATTCTTGTGGACTCAGTCGGCGATCAGCCGCGCTCGCCTGAACCTGACCGTGGCGAGTGCCACCACTCCGGCGTCGAGCAGCGCAAACGCCGCGGCGGCGATGACTCCGAGCTGGACGTACGTGGCCGAATCGGGCCGCAGACTGGATAGCCACTCCGTGGGCAGAAGCCGGACGGCAGCCAGCGGAGCCAACAGCAACGCCATGATGGCGCCACCAAGTGTCTGTTGCGCCTGACGCACCGTCGCGGCGCGCAACGAGATCAGTACACCGACGGCCGCTACAAAGACAGCGCCAAGTACCCCGCCGACGCACATCACGAGGACGACCGGTGCGCCATACAGCAGCAGCCCGCCTTGTCGATGCACGAGATTCACCGCGACGAGGCCGACGAACAGGCTTATCGCAGTCACCGCGCCGGCGTAGCCGATCGCGGCGCCCATCTTCCCGAAGAGAATCGCGCGATCGGAGAGGCAACTCGCCAATAGAGTTTCCAGCGTGTGTCGCTCACGCTCACCAGCGATTGCATCGGCAATCACAGTGGTCACGAGGAACATCGGCACCCACGACCACGCGATACCGATGATCGGAGAGGTGATCCAGGCGGGGCCGTTCTGCAATGGCAGAACGATCCCGAACACCAGTATCATCAGCAGAATGCCCTGGTAACCACGAAAGCCACGTTGCCCGATCTGCTCACTCCACTCCTTCCACGCTACGGCGATCGCGTCCATCATCGCTGTGCCTCCACGAGTGAGTGGAACACATCCTCGAGCGAGCCCGCGCTATTGCGCACCGTCTCGAGGTGATAACCGAGGCTCACCAGCGCCGCTACAACGGACGACACATCTGCCGCGTGCTTGAGATCAATGATCAGGCACCGACCGTCAGCACGTGCCGATACCACACCGCGATGCGCACGCAGCATCTCCATCATCGCCTCGGTCAGTCCCGCGCCGATGATCTCCACGCGCGGCGTCTCGCTCATTGCGTTCAACTGGGCGGGCGGCGCAACCACCTTAAGCTTTCCGTTGTGCACAACACCCACGAGCGCGCACAGTCGCTCGGCTTCAGCAAGATTGTGCGTGGTCAGGAACACTGTCACGCCCTCGCGTGCCGTCAGCCGTGAGAGGTCATCACGCAGGGTTACGGCCGCGATAGGATCGAGACCAGCGGTAGGCTCGTCGAGGAATACCAGTTCCGGCCGATGCAGGAGAGCGCGGGCGATGGCCAGCTTCTGCTTCATGCCACGACTCCACCCGGCGACCATCTCATCGCGCCGCTCCCAGAGGTCGAGATGCGACAACAGCTCCCTGATGCGCGCGCGCCGATGGTCCCGCGAGATCTGCCAGAAGCGGCCGTACAAATCGAGGTTGTCCGCGGCGTTCAGGCGCTCGTACAGACCGCAGTGCTCGAGTAGCGCACCACTGCGCTCGCGGATGGCGGTCGCGTCCGTCCGAGTGTCGTAGCCCAGCACTTCGGCGCTTCCACTCGTCGCCTCGAGTAGCCCAAGCAGCAGTCGGATGGTGGTCGTCTTACCGGACCCGTTCGGGCCAAGGAAACCGAAGATGATGCCACGCGGTATCTCGAGGCTAAGGCCGTCGAGCGCGCAGACAGCGCCGAATTGACGACTCAGACCATCCGTGCGAATGGCGGGCGACGTCAGATGGTCTCGCAGCGAGGTAAGCATCGCCATCTCGCTAGCGCCGCAGCAGAACCAGGAGAGCCGAAAGCAGCGCAGCAGCCGCCGCCGTCGCCGCCGCAAGAACCATCCACCGCCGGTAGACCACCCGGTGCCGCACCTGGTAGCCCGCATTCACGACGCCACCAAGAAGCACGAGCCCCACCAGGTCCCACAGCTGCTCCCCACGCGTGAAGCCGCGCACCGCCACAATCGCCAGGATGCCGAAGGAAAGAACCATATACGACCATCGGTACCCGGCGTTCTCAATTGAAGTCGTTCTTTCGTCGCGCTCCGGAGGGGTCGGGCTCATGAGACGTCTCCTTCCAGGTAAAAGAGTTCAGCGACGGGCTTGTCCAGCCGGCTCGCGAGGACGAACGCCAATAGAGCCGAGGGGACGTACTGTTCGTTCTCGATCGAGCTGATCGTCTGGCGCGTCACCCCGGCCAGCCCGGCGAGCTCCTCCTGCGAGATCCGCCGCTCCGCCCTCGCGACCCGCAATCTGTTCCGCAATCGTTCGGCTCCCATCGCAACTCCTCATGGCGTCGCCTGATATGTACACTTTAGCAGGCTATATGTCAAGTATACCAGACATTCAGTCTGTTATACTGGGCGTTTCGATGCCACTGGAGCAGGGTAGCAGCGACGGCGCTACCGCGGCTTGAGTATGCCGGTCGCCCTGAACTCCCGCGCATACTCCACCAAATCGACATACGTTCGCACACCGTAGACGACCGCCCGGCGCCCCAGCGTGTCGGCGAAGACGTACCCGATCGTCGCGCTGTCGGCGGCGCGAACGAATCGCGAGCGGACCTTGCCGGTCCGCATTCTGAGAGTGTCGCCGCCTCGCAAATGGAGGGTGAATCCGTCGGCCTCCAGTGAGTCCATGGCGACGCTGAGGTGGTACGAGAAGTCGTCGAGGGCCACGGACAGTCCCTCGTCGGCATCGAGCCGCTCGTTGGACACTATGGGATAGAAGCCTATCAACGCGAGGCCGTCAACGACCACCCACGCCGAGTCCGGTGCGGCTGCGAAGCTGGAGTCGATAGTCGCGGCAGTGGTCGCCACCTCGGGCGTGGCGCCGCCAGGGGCTGCCGGCTTGCATGCGGCCAGGCAGATGATCGCGAGAAGTATCCCGAACTGCCAACGTGACCTCACGAGTTCCTCTTCGGCCGTCGAACTTGGGCCGTGCTTGCGAAACGACCGTCCCTAACGGACTCGGGCGCTGGCCAAAGGCCTGACCCTCATGAGCAACTCCCTGAGAAACTCGTCGGAGTTGATGAGCACGGCACTGTGACCGGTCCCCTTGAGCATAGCCAGATCTTTTCTGGGCGCCACAATCGCGTTGAAGTACTCGACAGCCAGCGCCGTCGGATCGAGCACGTCGTTCTCCGCAAGGATGAACACCACGGGGAGCTCGATCGTGGCCCCCAGGGCGCGCAGGTTGAGCGTCATCATCTCGGGCAGCAGCGCTGCCGCAGAGTACTTGAGGCCCTGCCCGAGGGCCATCATCTCCTTCATTGAATATCCGGGCGCCGTCGCGATCATCCGGAACAGCTTGTTCTCGAAGCCTGTCACGACGGGGTCGGTGGCGGAGATGAGACGCTGCTTGTTGAACCAGCGGTTCACATCGGTATACGGCGGTGCGCCGATGTCGGCGACTTCCTGCTGGAGCTTGGCATCCCCTCGCGCGGCGACTCGCTCCACGAGCATCTGGTACGACACGGATTCGTTGAGGGCCATGTCGACAATCTGGTCTGTTCCCACGTAGGCGTGAAACAAGTCAGGGCGCTCCTTCACCATCCGCACCCCGATGACCGATCCGACCGAGTGACCCAGCAAAATGAGCTTCTCCTGATGCAGGCGCCCCCTGAGATACTCGGCCAGTTCGATTCCGTCCGCTGACAAGCGACGAAATGAAAGCGACCCCTTGGGCTCCTCGCCATTCAGCGCGAGGGTTTTGCCCACCCCGCGGCGCTCCCACTGCACGACGGTGAAGTGTTGTTCCCACGACTTGAAGAGTGCCGTGAACGGGACGTACGACATCCCCGGTCCCCCGTGCAGGACCAGCAAGACCGAGTTGTTCACGTTCTCGCCCCGAATCTGGACCCACTGCTCAGTGCCACCGAGCCGCACGAACGCCCCTTCATCGATCCCCTCGGACGCCGTGATGGTGAGCGTGCTGGCCCGTTCATGCTGGAGGATTGTGCGGTACGAGAGCATGCCGACGGCCAGTCCGGTGGCAGAAAGTCCGGCAACTGCGAGGAGTTTGAACACGCGCCTCACCTTCATGGTGTGAGTGTGTGAGCCGGTGGCGGCGTGGGACGTGGTGTCGTATAATACAAGTATGTATAATATACAGTTGTGCATTTTTTAGATGCAACTTCCCAATCCCACACCGTCTCGCGCACAGCGGCTCGTCGGCGGAAAACGCGAGCGAACGCGCCAACGTCTGATTGAGGCCGCGGCAGAAGTCATTGGAGAAAAGGGCCTGGATCGCACCTCATTGGAGGAGGTGGCGGCGCGCGCCGGGATGTCGCGCGGGGCGATCTACGGCAACTTCTCGGGCAAGGAGGAGTTGTTCCTGGTCGTCGCGGCAAGCCGGTGGAAACCGATCATTCCTTCGCTCGCACCCGCGGGTACGTCGTTCAAGCAGCGCATGCGCGAATTGGGTGAGGCCGTGGCCGCGGCCGCGGCGCAGCGGCGAGCGGACGCGGTCGGAGCCACCTCGTTCGTGCTCTATGCCCTTGCCCACGAAGAGATGCGAACCCTGATAGAGCGAACGAACCGGGACGTCTATGAACGCGCGGGCGCGCAATTGCGCGAGGCGATGTCGGCGGACGACCTGCCGATGCCGGCCGAGCAGCTGGCAAAGGTGATTCACGCGCTCACCGAGGGTTTGGTCTCGTTGCACGCACTGACGCCGAACCTCATTACCCGCGCGGTCATCGTTGCCGCGTTTGAGACGCTTGCGTATCGCCCTCATGCACCTTTCGCGCCACCACCCTCCAGCCGCTCACGAAACCGATCGCGATAGCCGCGGCTGAGGGGGATCTTCTCCCCCGTCGAGAGCAGGATCACATACTCGCCGGCCGCCATCGGTTCGAGCCCCCTTACGCGGTCGAGGTTGACGATCGCCGAGCGATGCGACCGCGCGAACCGAGCGGGATCGAGCTGCGACTCCAACGTCTTGATCGACTGGCGCACCCGGTGCCGCGACGCGCGCGTGTGGACCCGCACGTAGTTGTCGGCCGCTTCGATCCAGTTGATATCGGCGACGAGGACCACGACCACACTGCCGTCGTCCTTGAGCAGCAACCGGTCGGCGAACTGCGCCGAGCGATGTAGCTGGGAGAGCAGCGCGTCCCACCGTGCATCGTCCCGCCCCTCCGACGTCGCGCGCCGCGCGCGCACGCGCTCGAGCGCCAGCCGGAAGCGCGGCGCGTCGAAGGGTTTGAGCAGGTAGTCCACGGCGTGCACGTCGAACGCCCTGATGGCGTATTCATCGAACGCTGTCACGAAGATGATCGATGGCCGGGACGCCGCCGGGAGTCGCGCGAGGACCTCGAAACCGTCCATGCCGGGCATCTGCACGTCGAGGAAGACGAGGTCGGGGGCGCTGGCTGCAATCACGGAGACCGCGTCGAGGCCATTGCGCGCCTCCCCGACCACGGCCACGTCCGGCTCATTCGCCAGCAGCTTCCGGAGTCCACTGCGCACCAGCGGTTCATCGTCGACGATCACGGCACGCATCGGCGGCATCGGGCTACGCCTCCTGGAACGGAAGGGCAATGCGGGCCAGGCAGCCACCACCGGGCGCCGGCAACAGCGTCAGCGCCTGGTCGGCGCCGTACAGGCGCTCGAGGCGCGCACGCACCGTGGACAGCCCGACGCGTTCAGGCGGCGGTACGTCGCCCACCGGTCCGAGGCCGGTGTCCACGACTTCCAGCACCAGCGTGTCGCCGTCGCGGCGCGCCATCACCCGCACGGTGCCGCCCTCGGTCTGCATGCCGACGCCATGCTTGATCGCGTTCTCCGCCAACGGCTGGAGCACGAGATCAGGGACCAACGCCGAAAGCGTCGCCTCCGGCACATCGAAGACCACCTGCAAGCGGTCGCGAAAGCGCACTTGCTGGATGTCGAGATACAGCGTGAGCAGTTCAAGTTCGCTCCGCAGCGGTACGCGCTCAACCGTCGCCCGGGAGAGCGTCTGTCGCAGCAGGTCGCCGAGCAGCGTCACCATGCGCGTGGCCGCGGCCGGATCCTCGACGATCAGCACGTTGATGGCGTGCAGTGTGTTGAAGAGAAAGTGCGGCTGCACCTGCATCTTGATCGCCTGCACCTGTGCCCGTGCGAGGTCCGCCTCGAGCCGCGCCGCGTGTGCTTCCCGGTGACGGAGGCGACGCTGCGAATCGAGCGCGGAGGCAACGCCGACGACCGCCGCATAGGTGACAACGCCGCTCACGAGCCGGGTCAAGACGGAGATAGCCGTCAGGACGAGCGCCGGCGGGCGGCCGGGCGCAACGACGGATCCCGCCAGCCGTTCCACCACCAGCGAGAGCTGCGCATACGTGCCCTCCACCAGCACGATCGTGAGCGTGGCCAGCCCGAGATGCACCAACAGGGATCGGCGCAGACGAGGGTGCGCAAGCGGGAAGCGCCGGGTTGCGGCGAAGATCAGGGGCGTAAACGGCACCCAGAGGAGCCAGCGCGGCACCTGCATGGCCACCCAGATCCACTCCTGCCTGAGCGCGCCGCGCATCGTGTACGTGACGGCCTGCTGCAGCGCCGCGACGAGGCCAAGCGTGGTCCACGCGAGCAGCACGACGCTCCACCAACGCGCGGTCCGTGCCGGGCCGCCGCTCCACCGTTCACGTGCGTCCGCCGGGCGCCCCTCCGAGAGCGGAGGAGACGCCCGGTCCACGGCGCGCCCAATGCGGCTCACGGCAGGCCGGTGAAGCGCGAAAGCGCCGACCATTCGCTGAGCGGCAGGTGCATGGCGGCAAACCGTTCGGGGGTGAAGCCGGCCCGACGCACCGAAGCGCCGACTTCCCGCGCATACGTCGCAGAGAAGCTGTCTGGTCCGCCGGGCTGGATGTAATCGCCCGCATACAGGAACCGCTCGCCCGGGAGGTACGCCATGAGCGCACCTTCGCTCCCCGCCCCGTCAATCGGTCGCAGCTGCACCGCACCTCCGGCCAGCGAGAGCGATTCGTTCACCGGACGGAAGACGAAGCGCGCCTTGGCACGGCGCTGTTCGAGCACGTCGGGCTGCAGCGTCCATTTCCTGCGGATCACTCGCTCGAGAAACGTCCGTGACGCAGGGTGCGACACGACGGTCGCGCCCTGCGCCACCCAATAGCGCACGCCGGCGATGTGCGGCCACGCCAGATCGGTCACGACCAGCACGACGGGATGGCGCCCGGGAAAGAGCTTGCCGATCCACGCCGAGTCCCGCGCCGCGCGCTCGGCGTCGATCTGGGCATCGAGCACGAACACCGTGTCTCGCTGCAGCGAGACGACATTCGTGTACGCGCGCGTGACGAGCAGGAACGTGTTCGCCGTCACCCGCACGGTATCCGGGTTCGAGGACACCAGCGCCGGAGTCGGGACGGCGTCCGCTGGAATGGCCAGGACCCCTGCACTGTCCCGCGCGACCATCGCGTACTTGGACATGACGCGCTGCTCATCCGTTTCGCCGTCGACGAGCCGAAACGCGAACTGCGGCGCGAGTGCGCGCGAACCCTTCACCGGCGTCCAGATCGACCAGAGAAACTCGGCGTTCACGTCGCCCCACAGGTAATGTGATTCGCGGCGTTCGAGCTTGGTCGGCACGCCGGTCTTGGGGTCCACGTACAACCGCTCCGCACCGTCCGGCGTGCCCCGGCCGAGCACGATTCTCCAGTAGTCGCGATACAGGCACTCCTCGACCACCCGCGCGTCCGGCGCGCTGCGCCAGTCGGCCAGCACCGCCCACGGATCCATGGCCCGTTCGTCCAGCAGCGACGCCTGACGACGCGGCATCACCACGGCGCGCCGCGGCGACACGGCGGCGCGGCGCGCACTGTCGCTGATGAACGCGACGGCGTTGGGCGCCGCCCCCTGCTCTGCCCGGTGCACGCCCGTGCTCCAGTCCATGGCGAGCCGCATGTCCTTTGCCGCCCAGAGATATGGCGGATACATGCGGTCCGACTGGTACGCCATGTTGGTGACGTCGGTGACGGACGCGGTGCGCACCGAGGTGCCGACGGAGGGCAATCCCAGCGCGCCCACCGCGCGTTCGATGACCGCGCGAGCATCGGTGGTCGCCGCGGGACGGCAGGTTGGCGGCGAGATCGCCGTCGCGAGCGATAGCAGGAGAACGACTGGTACCGGCATCACATGCTCCGTGAGAGGAAGGCCGTACGCTGCGACGAGGTCTCGGCCGGCACAAACAGATTGGGGCGAGCCGCGGAAAAGCGGGGCGAGTGGGGCGGCACCAGGACGGATTTAGGCGCGGTCACTCTTCGGCTGGGCTCGACGCACGGCCGCTCGCGCCTCGAGCGTCCCCCCGTACCACGCGGGCGCCGCCCGCCAACCACCACGCACCACCCGCGAGCGCGCCCAGCGCGATCGCGAGCGGCAGCGGCATCCGCACTCGAAAGAGGCCGCCTCGCTGGATCTCCGCGAACAGCAGGCTGACCAACGCCCCACCGGCGGCCCCTGCCACGACCACTGTCGTCATCCGCAATGCACCCATGCGGATCAGCACGTACACGATGGGCGCCCCCCACAGCACCGCCATGGCCAGAGCCGTCGGACCGCCGAACGCGCTGATGATCATCAACTCTCTCAGTGCACGAACGACGCCGAACCGCACCCCGTGCGCCGTCGCCTCGGCCACCATCGCGAGCCAGTAGCCAAGGGGCACGACCGCAGTGCTGACGAGGAGCGCACGGATGGGATGGCGCCGCGACTTCGTCATTCTTCCTTCCGGCTATCAGCGCGTGCGATCCGGTATCCTTGCCCTCGGAGTGACTGCACCAGCCCAACGATGCCTAGCGTCGTGAGCACCACGGCCGGCGCGCTGGCGCCTGACACGCCGACGGTGACCGTTGGCTTCAGCTGGGCAACGCCCCATTGGGCGACATAGCCCAGCACGAGCACGACGTACAACAGCGGAATCATCGCGCGGTATCGGCGGAGCGCCACCAGGCACAGCACGCCCATCAGGCACTGTCCGAGTCCGAGACGCGCGTATAGCGCCACCAAGTTCTGCGCCGCGCCGGCGGAATAGGTGTCCAGCGGGATGTGCGCGATCGATAGCGCCCCGCCGTCGGAGGTGAACAGGTGCACGGCACTTTGCGCGAGCGTCATGGTCGTTATCAGTGCAAGGATCCAGAGGGCGCTGACGTGCCCTCGATAGTGGTTGTCGAACTGCGCGGGGAGGATGCGCTTCATGAGAGATGGCTCCGGAGTGGCGCCTGACGCGGCGCGGGAGGAGCTGTTGAAGCAGCACCGCCGGGCGATCTACGTGCGTCGCCTTCGACGCGGCGCAGCAACACGAACTGGCCACGGCGAGCATCCCACTGGTACCGTTCGTCGACCACGCGGCTTGGCGCGGCGTGCGAGTCGCCGCCTCGCCACATCGGATGCGTGACTCTCAGCGCCCCGTTGCGTGAGAACGACGGGCGCATCCCCTCTCCACCCGCCTCGAACACGATTTCAAGACGCGCGTTCCTGCACCGGACGACCAGCACATGTGACACCGATCCCGTGCCACCGACGTGATTGGCGAGGAACTCCAAGAGGACGGTGCGCTCCGAACCGAGCAGGAGCGCTTCCTGACGCCGGAGTTCGGTCGACCACTCGATGGCTCCGCTCAGCTCGACTCGCTCGACATGCCGACCGTCCTTGAACTGCACCACTCGCCGACCGGGATAGGCCTTGGCGCGAAACGGATACGCGAGGCTCTTGTAGCCGGACGGATGCCCAAGGGGACACGCGGTGAGCATGGCGTTGGCGCTCAGGTGCGCTGCGTACGCCTCGAAAGTCGGCGTCCGCGGCGTCTGCCCGAGGAGACTGAATGCCGCGAATACGTGAGTCAGCACGAATCACCACCAGGCAACGCGATTCAGCCAGTGCGCTCGGTGCGACACTGGCATCACCCCAGGCGAGATTCGCCTAGGCATTCCACGGCGAGAAGAACTCGAACGCCGACGCGACAAAGAAGAGCGGAACCGTCGCCGCGTACACGCGGGCGACATCGACTAGCGATTCTCGCGGCAGCCGGTATCGCCAGAAGCGCCAACTGACATCGGAGTTGTGTCGATACAGGTCAACGCCACACCGGACGCCGGCGCCAATGGACAGCGAGAACGGAATGAACTGCAGGAGCAAGACGAGGAAGTAGTAGCTCGCCGCCTTGATGCTTCGGAGCCTGCTACGATGCGCACAGTCCACCGACACCACCCCGCCCACCCAGCCCTGATACGCCACGGAGATGAACGGCAGCGCGACCCCGAGCCCCGCCACCGTCTGGGGAATCGCCGCCATGAACAGGTTGCCGGCGAAGTCGAACACCACGGCGCGTGCAGGGTTGCCCGACTGATAGGCGATGGATGCCTCGTCCGAGGCAAGGGCCTTCCGAACGGTCTTGTTACGCGCCGCGAGGGCGACGCGGTTTCCCGCGTGCGCCATGACGATGCCTACGGCGCTCGACAGGACATAGGCCAGGAAGATCAACAGCGCGAATGGTCGGGTGCGCCGAAGCGCCTCGATGATGCGTCCGCCGGTGCAGCGCTGCGTGTCGCGGGTCGTGTCTGGCATCGCTCACTCCATTCCCACAGACCGGCGGCCAAAGGCCGTCCCTTCGCCCGGCGCGCCGCCCAACGGCTTTCCGTCCTATTGATATCCCATACGTCGACGCTTCGCCAGTGGTTTCGATCGCGGTGACGATGGCGGCGCGGCGACGGGCCGATTCTTACAGCCGCATGGCGATCGCCGGATCAATTCGCGCCGCGCGCCGCGCCGGGATCCAGCATGCGGCCACGCCGATCACGGCCGTCATCACCGCCACCCCGATGAATGTGGCCGGGTCATGCGGGGGAACGCCGAAGAGCAGGCCGCGAATCACGCCGGTGGCGAAGTACGCGCCGATCAGACCCAAGGCGAGGCCGATCGCCAGCAGCACGCCCCCTTCTCCCAGGACCATTCGCTGCACTCTCCCGGCATCCGCCCCAAGGCTCATGCGGATGCCGATCTCGTTGGTGCGCGCACTGACCGAGTACCCCAGCACGCCGGCAATCCCCACTGCAGCAATGCATACGGACAGGAGGCCGAACAAGGAAATGAGCACAGCGTTCAGGCGTCGGGGCGCGAGGCTCTCATCCTTGATCTGCGCGACGGTCAGCACGTTCTCGATAGGAGCCGTCGGCGCAATGCGATGGACGATGCGCGTAGCCGCGGTCGCCAGGGCCGACGCGTCGCCATCAGCGCGGATTACCAACCCCCCGAACATCGCAAACTCCTGCGCAAAGGGCATGAACACCACCGGTCGTGGCTCCGCGTCCAGGCCACCGTCCCGGGTGTTGCCGACGACGCCCACAATTGTTCGCCACTCGCGGCTGAACGGGGTAAACCGCAGCACCTCGCCTGTCCACGCGATCCGTCTTCCAAGCGGGTTCGCGCCGGGGAAGTACCAGTCGGCAAACGTTCGATTGACAATCACGACCTTGTCGGCACCTGCACGATCGGCCGGCGAGAACTCCCTTCCCCCGAGCAGGGAGATCCCCGCGGCGCGGAAGTACTCGGCGCTGGCCGTCCGGAAATCAGCGCGCGGCATCGGCTGGTCCATGGCGTGGCGCTCGCCTTCGACCCTGACGTCGATCTGGATCGTCGAGCTGCGCAGCGGCATGGTAGAACCGAGACCGACCTCCATCACCCCGGGGAGGACCCTGATCTCGCGCCGCATGCGATCGTAACTCACCTTCGCCGCGGCGTCGGCCGCGGCGCTCACGCGCGCCGGATTCACCAGTGGCACGGACATCGTAAGCACGTCCCCGCTCGTAAGGCCGGTGTCCACACCGGACAGCTGCATCATCGTGCGCGTGAGGAGGCCGGCGCCGGCGAGTAGCACGACGGATACGGCGACCTGCGCGATGACAAGCCCGCGTTGGAGTCGCCGCCCTCGCGGACTCCCGCCCACCCATCGCCCGCCCGCGGAGATCCAGCCCGCGAGCGTGCCCTCTTTCGGCAGCGGCACGGTGAACGAAAGCAGTAGCGCGACAATCAACGCCAGGGCGATCGTGAAACCGAGCACTGGGGCATCGAGACGGATCTCGCTCGCCCGGGGCGAGTACCGCGCGGCGAGTGAGACGAGCAGCCCGAGCCCGCCGTGAGCGATGAGCACGCCGACGCTGCCCGCGATTGCCGTCAGCAGGAGGTTCTCGACCAGCAGCAAACGCCGCAGCCGCAGCACGCCGGCTCCGAGCGCGGCGCGCACCACCAGCTCATGCCCGCGGCGTACCCCACGCATGAGCGTCAGGTTGACGACATTCGCCACGGAGATGACCAAGACGAACGCTGCCGCCCCCATGAGCAGCCATAGCGTCGGCCGTGCGCGCTCCCCCATCACTTCCTTGAAGGGGATGACCGCGACCCGATAGTGGGATCCCGGATCGTACGCCTCCTTGAATTCGCGCTGGATGCGGGTGCGGATCGTCACGACCTCGGCCCGCGCCTCCGCCACGGTGGCCCCCGGCGCAAGTCGCGCGACCATCTCAGTCATGCGATGCGTACGGTCGAGCACCATCAACGCGCTTGAGTGATGCTTGCTGATCACGATGTTGAGCAGCGCGTCCATGCGGCCGGGAAAGAACGGCGCCGCTTCGACGACCCCGATGACGGTGACCGGCGTGCCGTCGAGCCGCACCTGCCTGCCGACAATGCTGGAGTCACCGCCGAATCGTCGCAGCCAAAACTCGTGGGTCAATACCATCACTGGCGGCACGTCGGTCCCGTCGTCGCTCGGCTGCGTCAGCCTTCCCAGCACCGGTGAAAGGCCCATCACCTCGAAGAAGTTGCCGGTGACCAGGCCCACGTCGATGCGCACCGCATCGCTGTCGCCCTGCAGTGTGAGAAACCAAGTGGAGTATTCCGCGATGCTGCCGAGCGACCTCGCATGCTCGCGGAAATCGCTGATCTCCGGAACGGAGAAGCTGAGGTTGGCTCCTCCCGGCCCGTCGGTGGACTGTCGCAGGTAGATCAGCCGATCGCCGTCACGGTGGGGCAACGGCTTGAGCAGCACGCCGCGGAGGACGCTGAAGATCGCCGTATTGGCCCCGATGCCGAGCGCGAGGGTGATGACGACGGCCGTGGTGAACGCCGGGCTCCGACGCAGCGCACGCAGGGCGTACCTGATGTCTGCGATGACGCTGTCGAACCAGGGAAGTCCGCGCGGCGCGCGGTCGGATTCGGCGGCTTGCGTGAGGCCGCCCGACGCGAGCTGTGCCCGGCGGCGTGCCGCCGCCGGGGGCATGCCGCGCCGAATGTACTCGGCGGTCTCCATGTCGAGGTGCGACTGCAGTTCGTCGCGGAGGTCGTCGTCAGCGCGATACCGTGCGAACAGTCCAGCAATGCGCGCGAGTGCGGCGCGCAGGTGCCTCAGAGGGCCTCCCGCCGTGGCGCAAGAAACGCGGCGATCAGGTCCGCGGTTTTGTGCCATTCCCGCGCCTCACGCGCCAGCTGCTTGTGTCCGGCGGCCGTGAGCGCATAGTACTTCGCGCGCCGGTTGTTTTCGGACTGCCGCCATTCCGCCTTGATGAAGCCCTCTTGCTCGAGCTTCAGCAGCGCCGGGTACAGCGTGCCGTAGTTGAGCGTGAGCCGGTTCTTGCTCGTCTCCTCGATGCGGCGTGCGATGCCATACCCGTGCAGCGGGCCGAGCACCTTGAGCGTGCGCAGAATCATCAGGGCGAGTGTCCCCTGCTTCACTTCCAATTTGTCGGCCATTCTCAGTCCTATGGGTTCCCTATGTGAGGGTAACGTCGGTGGCCACGCTGGGCAATGGCGCGGATGAGCGGGCGACTCACAACGGACGCAGGAGTGAAAGAGCGGATTTCCCATACGATGGATGATCCCCCCGCTCCGCCGGCGGACGTGCAGGCCTCGTCCACTTGACAGCCGGAAGCTACAGCGGCTATCCTACTGTACCACTACACTAGGTACAGACGGTACAGCTATGTCCAAGACGGTTCCCCTATTCCTGTCCGTGAGCCCCGGCGATCCGCGCTCGATTGTCCGCCAGATCACCGACGGCATTCGACTGTCGATCGCGAGCGGCCAGCTTCCGGTGGGCGCCCAGCTTCCCAGCGTCCGCGGCCTTGCCCTGCAACTCACAGTGAACCCAAAGACGGTCGCCAAGGCGTATGGCGAACTGGCCAACGACGGCTGGCTGGATGCCCGCCAGGGCTTGGGGCTTTTTGTGGCGGCACCCCGGCAACGCCTGTCGAGCAGCGAGCTTGAACGGCGCCTGTCCTTGGCGCTTGAGGCGTTCAGCGCCGAGGTCATCGGCCTCGACTATCCGCTGGAGCACATCCTCGACCGGATCCGAGCCGACCTTGCGCCCCTGCTCGACAAACGTTCCGCATAGCAGACCCTTTCCCTTACACTGGCCTCTCGTTCCATGCCCTCACGCCTCCCGTTCCGGACGCTTGCCGTCGCCATCGCTTTCGCACCGACGGCCGCGTTGGCCCAAGCACCGACCCCGTCACGCGCCACCATCGTCGCGCGACTCGACTCCATCGCCGAGTCGGGCGTCAAGGCGGGTCGTGTCGTAGGCCTGACCGTGGCCGTCCTGCAGGGCGATGACACCCTCCTGCTCAAGGGCTACGGCAAGGCGGACGTTGAGCTGAACGTGCCGACGCCGGCGAACGCGGTGTACGAGATCGGCTCGGTGACGAAGCAATTCACCGCGGCGGCGATCCTGCAATTGCGCGACGCGGGCAAGCTCGACCTCGACGCCGACATGAGCCGCTACCTGCCCGACTTTCCGATGCAGGGGCGCAAGATCAGCGTGCGCCGCCTGCTTGACCACACATCGGGCATCAAGGGCATCACCGAGCTGTCGGAGTTCCCCGACCTCAGCCGTCGCGCCTTGCCGCGTGACTCGGCCATCGCGCTCATCGCGCGCCAGCGGTTCGAGTTCGAGCCTGGTGAAGCGCAGGTCTACAACAATTCGGCGTACATCCTGCTCGGATTGATCATCGAGAAGCAGAGCGGGATGTCGTACGAGGACTACATCGAGAAGAACATCTTCGCCAAGCTCGGCATGACCCGGTCGCGCTACTGCAACAACACCGAAGTTGTCGAGGGCCGGGCGCATGGCCACACCTACGCCGGGCGCGAGCTGCGGCTCGCCGACTACGCCGACCTGCGCTGGCCGTACGCGGCGGGGTCGCTCTGCTCCACGGCCGGCGACATGGTCACGTGGCTGCAGGCGCTGCACGGCGGCAAGGTCCTGTCGGCGAAGTCCTACACCGAGATGACCACTCCGGCCAGGCTCGCCGACGGCACGCCGACACGGTATGGCATGGGCATCTCGCTCGCGAATGATCCGCGCGGCGTCCGCCTGATCAGCCATGGCGGGGCGATCGAGGGCTTCCTGTCGCACGCGAGCTGGTATCCCGACCAGCGCGTCACCGTCGTGGTGCTGATGAACAGCACGGGTCCGATCTCGCCGGCCGGGCTGGCGAGCGAACTCGCGGCGCAGATCATACCGCCCGTGAGCCGTCCGGTGCGACCGTTCGCCGGCAACGCATCGGCGCTGGTCGGCACGTACACCGGCCCCGGACGCGGGCGGCCGATGACCGTCGTGATCACCAAGGGGAGCGACGGCGGCATCCTCGTGTCACCTGGCGGCGTGCCCGCACGGCCCGCGGCCTGGGTGGAGAGGCTCACGTTCCAGTCGGGTCCCATGGAGATCAGCTTCGACACGCGCCAGCCCGGCGCGCCGGTGCTGCACGTCGATGGCGGGACCTCGCACTACGTCCTGAAGCGACAGTAGGCGGCGCGCACAGACGATGACTGCCCCCAATTATCTGCGGCTCGAACGCCGCGACTCGCCCGCGCCGCCCGCCCCGCCAGCTGTCTCGGATTTCGTGATCGAGACGGACGGACTCGACTTGTGCTACGGACGCAAGAAGGCGCTGGACCGGCTGTCGCTGCGCATCCCGCGCGGTCGCATCCATGCCATCGTCGGTGCCAACGGGGCCGGCAAGTCCTCCTTATTCCGCATCCTGCTCGGCGTGCAGTCTCCAAACACCGGCCGGGCGACGATCCTTGGCCACGACTGCACCGCACTCACCGAGCGCGAGCGGGCGCGCATCGGGTTCGTCAACGAGGAACACAGCTTGCCCTCGTGGCTGCGAGTGGACGAGTTGGTGGCCATGCAACGCCGCCTGTACCCGAACTGGGATGAGCGCCGCTTTCGACGCATCGTGGACCACTTCCACGTGCTGCCGGAGCAGCGCATCGCCGGGCTGTCGCGCGGCGAGCGGGCGGGCGTCAACCTAGCGATGGCACTGGCCCAGCAGCCGGAACTGCTGATCCTTGACGAACCGACCCTGGGCCTCGATGTCGTGGCCAAGCGCGCGTTTCTGGAGGTCGTGCTCGATTCGGTCGATGACGGCGGCACCACCATCATCTACTGCTCGCATCAGATGGATGAGATTGAGCGGCTCGCGGACAACCTCATTATCCTCGAGCGCGGGAGACTCGTGCACATGTCGCCGCCCGACGAGTTCTGCGAGCGAGTCTCCGCGTGGGTCGCCGAATTTGCGTTCACTCGGCCGGAACCCGGGCTGCTGCCGGGCGTGCTCCAGGTGCAACAGATCGACGGCTTGACCCACTACCTGGTGCTGGACCAGGACGAGCGATTCAGCGCCCTGCTGCAGGCCCGCGGCGCCCGTCGCCACCATCGCGGCGAGGTGAACCTGGACCGCGCCGTGAATGCCTTTCTTTCCCGCAACCACGCGACGCCTGCGCCGGACGCCCCGCTGCCATGAACGACCTCATTCGCTCGGAGTGGCGTCGGTTCCGCCGGCTTGCCCTTATTGTCGCGCTGTGCCACGGCGCCGCGCTGCTACTGATGTCGCGCGTGGTGGACGTGCCGCAACTCGGGTACGAGGACCAGGGCGCGATGCTGGCTGTGTACATGCTGCTCGGCCTGACGCTCGCGTTGTTGCAGGTCGGCAGTTACCGCCAGACCAGCCGCTGGCTGTGGTTGATCCATCGGCCGCTGCCGCCGGCTCGCATCTTCGCCGCGCTGGCGCTGTCGGCGCTCGCCACGTTGGGCGTGGCGGTCGGCGCGCCCTTGCTCGTCTTCCTGGCCGCCACCCACGTCATCACCACCCAGGTGGTGGACACGCGCCATTACGTCGCGCTCTTGATTGCGCTGGCCTTCGTCATGATGGCCTGGCTGGCCGGGGCCCACGCATCGACCAGCCGCTCGCGGGCCGCGGTGGCCGTGTTGCTCGCACCGTTGATGCTCGCCCTGCACCTGGCATCGATCTGGTGGTTGCTGTTGCCGGTGCTCCTCTGCCTGGCGTGGCTCGTCTTCGTCGCGCGGCACAGCTTTCGCGCCGACCGCGCCGCCCCCATCGCCCGGCACGGCGTACTGCTGTTGACCGCGCTGCCGTTGCAACTCGGCTTCTTCCTGCTGCTGTTCCAGCTGAGCAAGCAGGGGCTGGCGCTCGCCGAACTGCTCGGTCGCAGCAGTCCCGGCCGGACGGTGCTCGCCACCGACACCGACGTCGACATAGGCGCGCTGCTGCGCAACCTCGGTCAGTCGTTCTTCCGGAAGGGGCTCGACGCCAGCCGCGATGCGCGAGCTACCGCGTGGCGAGAACAGTTGCCCTTACTGCCGATGGCGGGGATCGAGCCGGACCTCGAGCGGTTCCCGGTGCGCCACCAGCTCGGCAATGTCGCGGCGCCCCGGTGGGACGACAAGCGCAACATCAAGTGGACGTTCAGTCACGACCGCATGCAGTTCCTTGGCCGCGACGCGCTGTCAGGTGCCACGCGCGGTTGGTGGGGCACGGGTGGCCTCGGGTCACCAGAACGCTTCGCCGACGTACCGGCGTTTGGCATGACGCCGTCGATCCTGTACGCCATCGACGACGATACCCAGCGTCAGCATGCGCTCGTCGAGTTGCCTCAAGGCGAATGGTTCACCGGCCGGCCGGTCCGGGCTCTGGATCGCCTGCTCCTGCTGTCCAACAAGCGACTGCTCTCGTACCGGCTCGATCGGGACGCGCCCGCCGCGTTCTCTCCCCCGAAGCTCGATTGGCAGCTACCGCTCGCCACGAAGGAGCCGGCGCCACACGTCAGCATCGTAGAATTGTTGGACGGCTGGCTCGTGTCCCTCTTCTACTCCGACTCGCGGGAGTTCGACGGATTCGATTCGCTCACCGATCCGTGGCAACAGGTCGTCTTCGTCGACGCGGATGGCCGGTCCACGGTGGTCGCCGAGCGACGCGGTATCCACGACCACCACCTCAGCGTCACGGGCTCCGTGATGGTACCGGTGGCGTCGTGGTGGGTTTCGCCGCCGCTCTACGCTCTAGCGCACGTTCCCGATCTTCTGGACACCGGGCTCACGCAGGCGCCGCGCTTCGACCCGCTGCCGCGGGTGCCGTTGTTCTATCCGCTCGCCCTTGGACTGATGCTGCTCTCGCTAGCGGCCGGCTACTGTTGGCTTCGCGGAACGAGAGTCAGCACCTCCCGCCGGCGCCTCTGGCTCGGCAGTTGCGCGCTCCTTGGCGTGCCAGCGTTCCTCAGCCTGATCTGCCTGGAACCGCGGACGACGGCGTGTCCCTGATCCGCCGAGCCGGGCGAGCGCCTGGCCTTCGCGGAGTGGCGGTCATCGTCGCGCTAGTGGCCGTGCCCCACGCCGCCCAAGCGGCCGTACAGGCGGCCGATCCGGTTGCCGCGGCGCGCGTGCTCCTGCGCAACGCAATGATGGAGGCGACGACTCGGCCGCGTCCCGCGATGACACCGCGCGCAAGCTTCTTGCTGCGCCGAGAGATCCTCGAGGTGCACCTCTCGCCGGATGGCCGTCACCTGTCGTTTCTCAGGCGGAATGAAGGCGGCGTTGACGTGATACTGCAGGACGCGGGCAGCGGCACCCAGACAAGGGTCGCCACCGGGTTGCAGCGCGCTGAAACCGCGTGGTCGGGGGATGGCCGTCGGCTATGGCTCGCCGACGAACAGGGCCTTGCCGTGATCGAGGAGGCAGGCCTGAGCCGGAGGCGCATTGTCAAGTGGGATACTCGAACGAAGCAGCGGCTGTGGGCGGTGGACGCGCGTGCACCGCGGTACGCGATCGTCTACGAGCAGGATCTTCTGCGTGGCGTGGCGCGTCACCGCTACCTGCGCGTCGACGCCGGAGGCACTTCCCAACTCTTGATCGAGTCCGCATGGCCATTGCGCAGCATGCTGCTGGATGCGAATGGCGAGCTCGCATTTACCGCGGCCTTCGACGGCGCACGGTACGAGACGGTCATTCGCCAGCACACCGCCAAGGGGCCGCGAGCCCTGCTGCGTTGCAGCAGCCTCGAGACGTGTCGACTGGTCGGCTACAACAAGGCGCAGCAGACGCTGTGGCTGCTGTCGCAGCATGACGAAGACAAGCTGGCGCTGCGACGATGGCGGCGGGACGCGGGGCGCTGGGACACCGTGCACCGCGATCCGACGGGCGTCGCCGATGCCTATGCGGTGCTCTGGAGTGCCGCCCAGGAGGGCTGGCTCGCCATGGCGTACCACGACGGAAGGCGTCGGTGGTACGGCAACTCCAACGGCGACTCCAACGGCAACTCCAACGGCAGTATCGACCGCACCACCGCAGTCTTGTCCGCGCTCGAGCGGCAACTGCCGGGGGCGAACCTGCAGCTCTCGGCGTCCGCCGATCACCGCGTGTGGCTGGTGGAGGCACAGCAGGGGGATCAGGCGCTGGATCGCTACTTCCTCTACCGGCCCGAACAGCGTCTGCTGCAGCCGCTGTTTGGGCGCGAGGACGCGGCGACACGCATGCCGCCGCGGGGCGCCACGATGCACCCGGTCAGCTACCGCGCGCGCGACGGCATGCTGCTGCACGGCTACGTACTACTGCCCAGCGGCAGAGCGTCCGGCAAGACGCCGCTGATCGCCTGGCTGCACGGCGGCCCGATCACGCGCACGTACGACCAGTACGAGGCCAGCATGCAGCTGCTCGTCAACCGCGGCTGCGCGGTGTTCGTGCCCAACTTCCGCGCCTCGACCGGATACGGCCTAGACTATGTGCTCTCGGCGAGGGGCGATGTCGGCAACGGACGCGTGCTGGCGGACATCCTCGACGGCATGGATTTCCTGTTGGCGCTGGGCGTTGGGAATCGCGACCAACAAGCAGTCATGGGGCTGTCCTTCGGTGGATATGCCAGCCTGCTGGCGGTCAGCCATCAGCCAACGCGATTCCGCTTCGCCTTTGCGGGCGTGCCGCCGACGGACTATGGCTGGATCAAGCAGTGGCAGGCCGAGCATGACAGCGATGAGTTGCGCGCCGGAGGCCCTCCGTTGTCGCTGCAGTTCCAGCAGCTGGGCTTTCGGTACACGGACGCCACGTGGCGGCAGCAGATGCAGCGCGAGTCGCCGCTGGCGACCGTGCGGGCGTTGCAGGCGCCGGTCTACATATGGGCCGGCGCGCGCGACGACCGCGTGCCACTAAAGAGCATCGTGCAGTACGCCAGCAACGCGCGCCGGCTCGGCAAGTCGCTGACCCTGCTCATTGATCCCGACGGCGCACACGGCCCCACCAGCGTCCTGGGGACCGAGGCAAGCCTCTACCTGATCGAGCTCGCCGCGCACCGGCATTTCGGCGGCGGGTTGTCGCCGGTTTCGCCGGAACTGCAGGCGTTCCTGCGCCGGAATCTCCGCATGGACGCGGACCCCGCGGCGCGGACAGCCGTGCAACGCCCGCGATAGCGCGCCGGCGTGGCGACGTCAACGCCCCCGAGGTGCAGACACCTTCTCGAGCGCCCGTTCCAGTTCCACGCACAGCACGTCAATGTCGGCTCGAGTCGAGTCGTCGTGCGTGATGCATGCGCGCAGAACCGGCCCTTCGGGCAGCGAGGCCGGCGAAATCCACGCCCGCCCGCGCACTGCCACCTGCCGCGCGACGAGCGCGACGGCATCGGGCTGCTTGAGCGTCTTGTGCGTGAAGCACACCAGCGGCAGTGGCGACTGGTTCATGATGGTCCAGCCAGCACGCACGAGGCGTTGCCGCAGGTAGTCCGCCACGCCGAGTTGCCTCTCCACCCGCGCCGCGACCCCGCCCTGCCCCACCACGGCGAGCGTGAGGAATACCTTGAGCCCGATGAAGCGGCGGGACCATTGCAGGGACATGCGGTAGAGATCGTCACCTTCGTCCGTCTCCTTGGGGACGTAGGCCGTTTCGACGTCAAAGAGCGTGCGCAGCACATCAGGCCGCCGGCAGAAGAACATGCCGGCCCCCATCGGCACCGACAGCCACTTGTGGGCATCCCAGGTGACCGAGTCGGCGCGCGCGATGCCGCGGAGGTGCGGCCGCAGCTGCTCGGAGAAGCCTGCCGCACCGCCCCACGCGGCGTCCACGTGAAACCAGGCCGAGTGCGCGCGCGCGATCTCCGCGATGCCGACGAGATCGTCGATGGCGCCCGAGGTGGTAGTCCCGATCGTGCCCACGATCATGAGCGGCGTACGCCCGGAGGCCACGTCCGTCGCGACGGTCACGCGCAGGGCTTGCAGGTCCATCTGATGGCGCGCGTTGCACGGGATCGTCCGGAGCACGCGGTTGCCCAGTCCCGCGACGCGCACCGCCTTGTGCATGGAGTGATGCGCCTGCGAGGACACGTACACCGCGCCGCGCGCGGCCCCCTCTCCCACCCCGTCCTCTATGGCACGGGGATAGGCGGTCGCAACCGCCACCAGAAGCGCCGTCAGATTCGCTTCGCTGGCGCCTGAGGTGAAGTGCGCGGCGCCGGCCTCATACCCGATCGCCTTGGAGAGGAATTGCAGCGTATGCGTCTCAATCTCACTGGCCGCCGGGGCGTGCCACCAGGCGCCGAGCTGGGGATTGTAGAGGGCCGCCAGGGTGTCGGCCCAGATGCCGGCCTCGTGTACCCCCGGGACAAACAACCCGAAGTACCGGGGATGGGTCGCGTGCAGCGTCCAGTGCCGCAGCATATCGGCCACGTCGCGGAGCGCCTCGGCCAGTGGGACCTGGTGGGCAAAGGTGTACGGCTCGAGCCGGCGACGGATCTCGGCGCTCGACACCTTCGGCGCCACGCGCAGTGTTCGCGGATCGTCGCGGAATGCCTTTATTTCCTGTGCCATGAACTGCGCTGGAGTCAGCGGGGGGGCGTTGGCTGCCATGGGTTGTGGTTCTCGGATAGGATCAAGCCGCCACTTCATGACCTAGGAGTGGACGGCCGCCCCCAGACGTTTCTGCCAAGACCGCGGGTGGATCGTTTCCCGACCTCAGCACGCATCAACACTCACCGACGAGGCCGGAGGTGTCCCTGAGTCTCTCGCCAGAGATGCCGTCTCCGCGCCCATCAACAGGATGCCGAACGCACGGAGCATGAAGCCCGATCGGAGAACGCGCACGCCAACGGCAAAGCCAGAGACCCAGGGACATGCCAGACTCCAGCAACGCGCGCCTGGCGCTGCGCGGCCTTCATGCGCGCTGGGCCACTCGCGCCGTCGACGGGGCAACGCCCTTCACGATCAGCCAGAGCCCCAGCGGCACCTCGAACAGCAACATCGGCATCCAGATGTACTGCGTCACAGGACCGCGCAGCAGTCCGGCAAGCTGCAGCGGCAGGCACACCACGAGCAGAACTGATGCGAGCACGCCAAGCCAGGCGAGTCCCGCAGGGACCATCCGGCCACGGAGCAGCAACCAGGAAAAGAGCGTGCTGCCGATGGCGAAGAACGTGGCGCTGGCGTTGAACGAACCTTCCAGCTTGAAGAAGTAGGCACCGAGCGCGGCCCGCGCCCCCGCGTCGAGACCCGCCGCGTCCGTTGCCGTCGCGAGCCAGAGCAGGCCGAGCGTCCGCGAGAAGTCCATGCCGCAGATACCCTCAGCGACACGGCAGGTGAGGCCGATCATCGCAAGGTCGGCATCCTGTTCCTTGGTGATCGCATAGAGCGTGACCGCCAACACCAGCGCCGACAGATTGCCGACGAGCGTCAGCAGGATCGCGAAGCGCGCGTCCGTGGCGTGCTGGGCGAGGCCGGCGAGTTGGTCCACCACTTCCACGCCGGCGGTCGCCCGCGACCAGAGCCGCAGGCCGAGGAGCCCGACCGCGATGTAGACCAGGAATGTGGCTCCGGCAATGCGAGCGTTCGTCGAACGGGTCATGCGCGCTCCGTCGGTCTGGCGTTGCCTGCGCTCCACCTCATCCAGCGCGCACGGGTCGTGCGCATTGCTGTGCTATTGGTACCCCATATGACGCTAACATTGCGTCAACCCGCATGCAATAGGAGTGTCGGCCGCGCCACCACCGTCGCGAGGACATTGGCCGTCACTCCTGGCATGGTCACACAGTGAGATGGTGGCCTAGACTCTCCAGATGTCCGCGCAACTCACGCAACATCTGTTCGGCCACTCGTTTCTCTGCCAAGGTGGTCGCCTCGCTGAGATAACCCCAATCGCTGAGTTGCTCTGCCTCGGCTGGTCGATGGCGCAATAGCAGGAAGAACAACGCCGGTGTGGGGCGCGACACGTAAAGCGCCCATCGGCCGCTCCATATCGAATAGGGGTCCAGCGGACGGGTCATCTGTGCCGCGAAGTCCGCCAACGACGCGGCATCGGTGCGCAGAAGCGGCGCCAACCCGACACTCGTGCATGTCGTGACGTCACCTGACCGCGCCTGCACCGCACCATCGGCGGTGGCGACGAGGCCGCCCTGAAGATCGTAACGCCGTACGATGTGATCGAGGAGCGACGGAACGTCCGTGATGCGGTTACCGATATCGCAAATGTCCCAGTGCGGCGAGACATCAAGGCGGGTGGTTCGCTCCGCGTCGGTCTCGAACGCTCCATTCCAGTGGGCTGGCCCCCGATGCACCTCCCAATGGCGAAAGCCTGCGATGAGGGTGCCGTCGCCCGTGTCGCGGACGTCACCGCTTGCGGCACACCCGGCAAAACTCGGAGTGCGCTCATCCGTGGCAAAGCGCAGCTCGAGGTCGAACCAGAGTCGCCCAGGGATGAAGGTTTCCTGAAACTTCACCCGTGCCTCGCCCGAATGCGGTGCGCCCTTGCGATTCGACGACATCTCCCCAAACGCGCCCACCTTCATGCGGTCTCGCATCAGGAAAAGGCTCACGGTCAGCTGGTGCCTCACCTCTCGCGCGGCGCGCGCCAGCAGGTCCGCCAACGCTTGGTCCCGAAGCGCCAGCACATAGGCATCAGGTGGAATAATGTCTGGTCGTTCCATCGGTCGCATTAGGGAGGGATGTCATGGCGCCCGGCGTTCATGGCGCCGCTCAGGGGGCACGATACGCAATGAGAACGGCATCAACTGCCGACTCCACGCCGTGATGCGTGTACTGGTACCGCGTCACTCCAAGGCCAAGTACGAAATCCACGAGCTGGTGATCCGACAGCGTCCGGCGGGCCACGGTGTACGACGACTCCGCCGCAGTCGCCGCGAGCGCCCGCAGTCGAGGTTCGACCGGGGCGGCGGATTCCACTGTCCACGCGTACAGCGCATCCGCGCGACTCGTCAGGTCGCGGCCGAGCAGGGCGCCGACCCGCAGCGGAAGCTCCAGCACGAAGTCCGCGCGATCGGGTGTGGCGGCGCCGAGCAGCAGGGCGTCCCGGTAGGCGTCCGCCGGCCCGGCGGGAGGCGCCACGTGATACACCTGACCGGCGCGACAGACGATCAAGGAACGAACCGGCTGGCGGGACGGCTCCCACCAGGCGAGCGCCATGGGCCAATTGCGGACGGCGGCCACAACGACCGAGTCGTTGCGAACCGCCGATATCACGGTGGTCACCCACGTGAAGACTGAGTCGCGCGGGGCAGTCGCGCCGGCCGGCGTCCAGGAGACAGCGGCGTGGTAGCTCCACGAGGCGCCCTGTGTCAACGGGAGCCCCGCGCAAGCAGCGTGATGCGTGAGTGCCGCCAGCAGGAAACTGATCATGAACCGTGAGACCGTGTCTGACTGCCCGCCCCGCCGAGACCCGTCACCTCGCCCCGCTACTTCAGCGCATTCAGCGCCTGCTGCGACAACCGACTCTTCGGATTGATCTTCAGTGCTGTTTGGTACTGCACGCGGGCCACGTCCTTCGCCCCGCGCTTCTCCGCGATCTTCCCGAGATAGTAATGCGACAGCGCGATGGTCGGCGCGGACGCGTCGGATGCAGGCGCGGCCAGGAATCGCTTCAGGGCCGCCTCTCCGCGATCGATCTGCAGTCCCGTGAGTCCCGAGATCCGCCCAGTGTTGTAGAGAGCCCAGGGGTCATCCGGACGGCGTCTTGCGAACTCATCAGTCGCAGCCAGCGCTTCGTCGGGCTTGCCGGCGCGCACCAGCGCGTCGGCGAGTGCCGCGAAGGCCACGACACTGTCCGGCGCCAGCAACGTCGCCTGCTGGTACGCGGCTATCTCGGCTGCGGGCTTCTCCTCGTACTGCGCCAGGTCGCCTCGGGACATGGCCCCGCGCATCGCATTGCGCTTGGCAATCTCCGCAGCTTGCGCGCGCGCCTTGTCCATGCTCCCGCCCATGACGGAAGGCGCCTGCGCATAGAAACCCACGAGGCCGATCCGGGCATCCACCTGGTTCGGATCCAGTTCCACCGCGCGCTCCCACTCCTTGCGAACGCGCCGCGCCAGCAGTGGCGCCCGAAACACATTCGCGCGCTTGGCCGCCTCGCCCAGCGCGCTGCCGAGCCAATAATGGTAGAGGGCATTCGCGTCCTCGAGCTGCACGGCGCGCTCGAACTGTCGGATCGCCTCGTCTTGGTCGTTGCCGATCATGGCAATGCGCCCAAGGAAGTATGGGGCCGTCGCGACGCGCTCGTTGGCTTTCTGTACCGCCACCAGCTCGCCCTTCGCCTCGGCGTACTTCGCCTCGTTGAACAGTCGCGTCGCGCGGTCGATCGACTGCGCGCCCGCGCCGGACGCTAGAACACCCAGCCCGACGACCATCAGGCTGACCGAGTACCGGAACGCCGGCACCGCGTGTTTCAACGCCATATGGACGCTCGCGACGCGCTTGCCTCAGCCAACCACCGCTGTTCGTTCACCCCGAACGCGAGGAGCCACGCGATGTACGCCAAGGAGACAAGGAGGCCGACCGCCAGGGTGAACGGGAGCAGGCGAGCGGCGAGCGGCTCGTACAGGTAGGTCAGCCAACCCAGGCCCGAGATCACCGACGCCACGCCGAGGAGGCGCGGCAGGAACGTGGACCTGAACACGAGGTAGCCCTTTCCGAGTGCATAGAACCCGAAGAACACCATCGCGATCGTCTCTGCCTGGTGATTCACGTGCAGAAAGAGCAGCGCCTGCGCGTGCAACTGCTCCGCGTTGAAGACGCTCAGGTACTTCGCGCCCCCCAGCACGAGCAAGGGAGACGCGAAATAGAGACGGCTGACGAGTTTGATGGTGCAGCCGGTGATTCCGAGGATTGCGGCAAGCAGCGACAAGCTCCTGCTCACCGGCTTGAGCAGGTCGTAAAAGAGCACGGTCATCGCGATCTGGCACGCCATTTCGATGAGGTACACCGCGTACGCCAACCGATACAGCGGCTCATTCGCCAGGATGTTCGACGCCGTCAGCGTCGCGTTGCCGTACTCCACCAGCCGGTCGGCGACAAAGCCCTGCGCAAACGCTCCCATCAGCAGAGTGGCCAGGAAGAGCGCGCCCGTGACTCTCGCTTTCGTTCGTGGCGACATCTCCCGCACCCGCTCCCTCTGTGGCGCTGTGTGCATACCCTTTCCTCGTGAGTGCCTATGAGCGGACGTCGCGCCAGGCGGACGCGCTGACGATGAAAATGTCCGCATGGCCGCGATGCTGTCCTATGGTATCCCCATACGTTCCGCACCGCAATCGGTTTCATCCTGCGCCGACGGCTCCCGTCCTCTCGGATCCGCTCATGGCTGCCTGCTCCTTCCATCGGGGCACGTTGACCCCGACAATCAGCAGCCAGAGACAGAACGAGATCTCCGCGACGCCCGAGAGCAGGAGGAACGGAAAGATCTTGTTCCCCACGGCGGGGGCCAGGAAGTGCCCGAAGCTGTTGGCCAGGTACAGCGATCCTTCGATGAAGAGCAGCACCGCGAGAAAGCGGGGCACGAACGACGCGCGCAGGATCAGGTAGCTGAGCGTGATGCAGAACATGCCGAAGAACGACAGCGCGATCATGTAGCCGTTGTCGAACATCCGGATCGAGAGATAGGCCGCGGCCTGCAGTTGCGCCGTGGTGAACGCCGTCAGGTAGGACGCCTTGCCCAGCAACACCAGCGGCGCGTAGTGCGCGAGCAGGGCGAGCGCCTGTACGGCCGCGCCAACCGTGGAGAAGAAGACCATGATCACGGCCAGCTTCTTGTCCACGATCTTGAACAAGTCGTAGAGCAGGATGTTCAGCGGGATGCACCAGAGGACGTAGAAGACCTCGATCGCGAACCCCACGCGGTAGAGCAGCTCGTTGGCGATGATGTTCTGCGCCGTCGCCACGGCATCGCCGCTCACGACCAGGCGGTCACGGACGCCGAGCTGCGCGAACGCCCCTCCGACGATGATGATCAGGTACAGGAAGCCCGCAATCCGGGCCTTCGCCAGCGGCGAGGCGTTGCCCAGCTGGCGGATCGCTACGCGATTGTGCATTGCCTTTCTCCAGATGAGTGAGTCACGTCACCGTGCCGGTGGTGTCGCGCTGGGCGATAGAACACGAGTCACCTCAAAGCCGTTCTTGAACACGCGGACGATGGCGCGCGTCGCGGTGATATCCACCAGCGGGTTCCCGTCCACGAGCACGAGGTCGGCGCGCGCACCCAGCGCGATGCGTCCTCGGCCTGCCAGGTGATAGGCCTCCGCCGGCGCGCGCGTGGCGGCGGCAAGCGCCTCGACCGGCGTCAGACCGGCCTGCGTCAGGAGTTCCATTTCACCGTGCACCGAGGCTCCGTGCGCCGTCAGGTTGGGCGCGTCTGTTCCAGCCAGCAGGCGCACCCCCGCCGCCTTGAGCATGCGTACGTTCTCCAGGGCACGAGCGATGTCGAACCTGACCAGGTACGGCGCCATCGGGTGGTCAGCTCCGGGACCCGCCTTGGTGAGCTCCGTCCGTTGGGCCGGGCTCAGGAAGGGCGCAATGCGGACGTCCGCCGCGAGCGCCGACCCGAAGCCATTGCTCTGGAATGCACCGAAAATAGAGAGTGTAGGACTGACGAACACCTTGCGCTCCGCAATCTCCCGCGCGAACGCCTCGTCGATCAGTGAGTCACTGAAGACATGCACGAGGCCGTCGACGCCGGCGCGCACGGCGTCGCGAGCGCCTTGGATGGAACTGATGTGAACGACGGCGAGCACCCCGGCGGCGTGCGCGGCCGCAATCACTGCGGCAAGCGTCTCGCGTGACACGGTGGTGAACAGGGGCGCTCCGGGCTCGTAGAGGATCTTGATGTAGTCGGAGCCCTCGGCCAGCCGCCCCTTGACCAGCGCCGCTGCCTCGTCAGGCCTGCTGATGGTCGAGAAGGTCAGCCCGAACTGCGTGCCCAGACCCCGCGGCGACGTGAACGGCGACCCAGCGGAGTAGAGATCGGCGAGATCCGTGCGGTCCAAGCGGTCCCGGCGGGGAGTGAGCGTCCGCGCAACATTGATGTCGGACAGCATGTCCAGCTCGGTGGTCACGCCGAACCGCAGCGCGTTGCGCAAGGACGCGGCACTGGGCACATGGGCGTGCGCGTCGATCAGGCCTGGCAGGAGCGTGCGTCCCGTGCCGTCGATGACGGGGAGTCCGGACGGAGGAGTTGTCCGGCCGATGGTCATGATGCGACCGGCGGCGACGACAACATTCATGCGCTCGCGGGTGCCGTCGCCATCAAAGACACGGACGTTGCGCACGACAAACGAATTGCCATCGACGGGCGCGCCGGCGCTCACGACGACCGCGGGAGCGCTCGTGCACGCCGAAGCGACAAGCGCCCCGACAATCACCAGCGTGAAACGCGGCGCACGCCGCACAGAACAACTGCTCATGAGCGAAACTCTCCTTCGGGTAGTAGTGTCGGTACCTGGTGCCGTGACGACGCGCCGCCGGCTCCTACGCTTCTTCAGCTGACGCTGTCGGGTCGAACGCGAGCAGGTCACCCGGTTGGCACTGCAGGGCCTCGCATACCGCCTCGAGTGTCGAGAAGCGGATGGCGCGGGCCTTTCCGGTCTTGAGGATGGACAGATTGGGCAGGGTGATCCCGATGCGCTCGGAAAGCTCCGTCAGGGACATCCGGCGCTCGTAGAGCATGTCGTCCAGCTTGACGATGATCGGCATGGTCAGACCGTCCCGTCGAGGTCTTCGCGCATGCGCGCGCCCTGCTCGAAAACGCGCGCCAGCACAAAGAGCAGCAGTACGGCGAGCCATCGCGTCAGGGAGAAGGTCCAGCGCAGCGCGAGCGGGTTGGCGTCCGAGGCGACGCTGGCCGCCACAATGCCAACGGCGAGATGCAACAGCTCCAATCCCAATATCCCCCAGGCGATCTGCTGGAGCCGAACGGCATTCGCCGACACGAACGGCGTGCCGACGAGAACGGACTCCACAATCGACAAGAGCCGACCGAGCACCCGCTGCGTGATGGGCACCGCGACGATGCCGATCACCATGATCAGGCGCATGCCCAGAAACAGCGTCGACGTGTCACCGGTTCGCCGAACGCCAAGCGCCGCCATCACCGGTTCCGCAGCGACCAGACTGGCGATCAACAACGCCGATATGAGGAAGCCCATCAGCAGATTCAGCTCCTTCAGGACACGAAGGACCTTTCGAGAGAGTGAAAGGGTGTCAGGGTACGTATTCTTGGGCATACTGCCGGCTCCTTCGCTGTTCTTACTTGGTAGGGTGTGCCTACACCGTCTCGTTTATCAATAACCTTCTTATCGCTGTTCGTCAAGTGCCATATCGAGAATCAGTATGACACGGAGGCGTACTCTCGTCCGATCTTGAGTGCGGGGCCCAGTCCGGGAGGCTGCACAGGTGCTCAACAAGGCACCCGCCAGGCTTCGGCACGCATCACAATGCGGGCAATCACAGCGGCGACGTTTTGGCCGGCATCCTGCGTCTGCGGCGGTGAGGCGCGGCTTCCAGCATCGATCACCCGCCGGCCGCGCCGCCGAGGGACTCGCAGACCGAGTCAGCTACTGGAGTATCCGGTCGGTCGAAGTCGCGCTGCGCCTGCTTCCCTTGCGCGAGGTAGCCGAGCGCCGTGAAGGCGCGCTCCGTGCCATGGTACCAACGGAAGTCGAGTAGCTGGCCGATCGGTGCGATGGGATCCTGGTCATTAGCCCCACCAGCACGAGCACTGATGACGCCCAGTCGTCCACATCTCCGGCTGACTTGCGGTTCGCGTCACCTCGGCTTGACGGTCACGCTGATCACGCGCGCAGACGCGTTTGCACTTGATGACTGCACGCCGCTCGATACGGTGACAGGACCGGACGCAGCGGACACACGAGGCAGCAGTCCACCGGCGGCGACCGCAGCGATACCGACGCAGGCGGCCACGAAAGATCCGGACCAGCGCTGACGTCTCTCAGCGTCCCGCCGCAGCACGCGCTGCGCCCGTTGCACGATCCGGGAATCGGCCGATGCGAAGGTGGATCCACATTGCGCGGCCGGGTCGAGCGCCAAGGCGAAGGCGGTCAGCGCGCGCACGTGGGCCAGCGGCGCGCCCACCCGCATCACCGCGGCGTCATCGCAGATGAGTTCCGCGTCGCGCTGCATCCGGTCTGCCACCATCGCGACGAGCGGCGTCACCACGAGCAGCGACGCGAGCGCCTGCGCCGTGGCCATCCAGGCCGGGTCGCGTCGCTCGAGATGCGCGACCTCGTGCGCCAGAATGCTGCGCCGCTCTTCCACAGCCAGCCCGTTGAATGCGTCCAGCGACACGCACACCTCCCGACGGCCGAGCGCGACGGCGCTCCCAATTGACTCGCAGGCAGTGACGCGAAGCGGACCGGCCGTGCGCGAATGCAGGGCGTCGCCCGAAATGCCAAGCGTCGCGTTGCTGATGGGTCGGCGCGTAGCCAGCAGGTTACCGAATTGTCGCCGACGCCGCAGCAGCCGCGCCGTCGCCAGCAGGGCCGGAAGCAGGATTCCGGCGCCGACGATGCAGCGGATGATTACCGCGAGCGGCTCGTGCATCTGCGCCGCCACCACGTGCTGCTGACCCTCCGCGCTGACGGCCAGCGTGGCCGAGACCGGGGGAATGACCAGCGGGAAGGCGGACCGCAGCAGGGCCGGCAGGTGCAGCACGCCGGTGAAGCCGTCGTCGGATACCAGCGTGGCAACAAGCGACGTGACGACGGGCGCGACCAGCGCACCTTTCCAGACATAGTCTCGGACCCGGGGTGCCCGGATCGCCCATCGGCCGGCGGCCAACGCGACGGCGCTGATGATGGTTGCGTGCACGACCCAAGTCAGCAGAAAGTCCGTCACCGAGGATACGAGGGCGGTCATGTCCGCTTCCCGAGGTCACGTTCCGCCTGCCGGAGGAGCTGTCGCAGGCGCACCACGTCGCCCGGGCGTACCTCTCGGGGTTCGACGGCGTGCGGCGCGACCGGCCGAAGCGGGGAGTCAAACACGGCCTCCAACATGGCCGCCAGGCGGGCGATGAGGACGCTGCGCCGACGAACCGCCGAAGTGAACACGTTCCCGTTCCGTTCGGAGCGATGCCGCACGAGGCCGCGCTGCTCGAGCCGGGACAGCAGTGTCGCCACGGTCTTTCGGGACACCCGAAGTCTGGGTTCGAGGGCCTCGTGGATATCGGCCACCGTGGCTTCGCGGCGCCGCCATAGGATGCCCATGATCGCCAAGTGCAGGTTCGTCAGCTCATGGTAGTCAGCCATCCCACAAGATATGCGACGCGGTTGACACGAGGCAACCCTTGACGGCACACCAGTGTCCAACGACTGTTGGACCTCACTACCAACACTTGTTGGATTCCGGTGCGCACCACCTATCCCGTGGAGTCATGTATGCGAAAGCGCTTCGTCTGGTTCGCCTCGTTCGCCATTGGTTTGTTGACGCAGCCGAGCCTGCAGGGACAGGCCCGGCCCCAGGAGCCCGTGCGCGATCTGCGCATCGACCCGATGCTGCTCGTGTCGGTGAAGGAGTACCGCAACGTCCTCGAGACGATCGGCTCGCAGATCTACCCGGGGTGGAAATGGAACACGGTCCCCCTCCTGCTCTACCGGCCCAACGTGCAGGATGTGCTCCTGAACGCGCCCCATCGTCCCCCTGGTTTCGCGACCTTCACGGGCCGTACGGTGCTTCCCGACAAGATCATCTACGCCCGCAACGATTCTACGGAAAGAAATACCGACGGCCAGAACACCAGCTTGACTCTCGACAGCATGGAGGTGCTCGTCGTGGCAGATCAGTATTCCCGCCAGCGCCAGAGCATCGAAGCGAATGCGCAGAACGGCAACCTGGGGAGCTTCCTCAAGAACTGGGACTTCATCCAGTCGGCCTATGATGAGGTGGAACTTCTCCTCCACGAGGCATTTCACGTTCACCAAGGCCGCCTTGCGCCGGACAAACACGGCAACGAGCAATCGGTTAGCCAGTATCCGGTTCTTGATGCGAGCAACAATGCACTCGTCGCGCTCGAGACACGTGTTCTGCGTGATGCGGTGCTGGCGAAGGAGGCGGCCCAACGGCGCGCGCGAATCGAACAATACCTTGCCGTGCGCACGCTGCGGCGTGCCAGTCTTGATACGTCTTCGGTGTCGTATGAGAATCTGACTGAGTACACGGAAGGCACGGGATTGTACGTCCAGCTGCGATTCGAACAGTTGGGCGAGCGCGTGACACCGGTTCCCGAGATGTACCTCCGCCCGGGTTTTACCGGCTATCGCGGCGGCGTGCTGGCACGCCGGTTGGAACGCCACATGAGCGACATGGTCAAGATCGCATCGTTCAGCGATGATCGCTTCGGCAACAAGTTCGGCGGTGGTCCGCTGCGCTTTCGCCTGTACAGTTCCGGTGCTGCGCAAGCGCTGCTGCTCGACGAGGTCGCGCCCAACTGGAAGCAGCGGATCTTCGCGCCCGGCGTGTATCTCACCGACTTGTTAGCCGCGGCAGTTCCGCTCTCAACCGACCAGCGCGCCCGGCTTGTTGCGCAGTCGAAAGCCGAATACGGATACGACACCATCTTCGTAAATCGCCAAGCCCTCGAAGCGGAGGGGCGGGGTCGCATCCAGCAGCGAGTCGACAAGATCATCAACACGGCTCAGACCCTCGTCACCATAAGCTATGGCGGAGTCGGCGACATCAGGGGCATGTCGTACACGCCGTTCGGGGTGACGGCGGTCAACAATCATACCGCGATCTACGACCTCGTGCCGGTGGCCATGCAGTTCACGAACCGTGTCGTACTCCGCCTGAAGTCCGTCGTGCCGGTGCTCGTCGATCGGGAAGCCAAGACGGTGACCTTTGCGATCACCGGCGCGCCGGCGCTCTTCGATGGTAAGGGCGCATCGGGAGTGGACACGCCAGAGTTGAGCCTCAGCGGCGCGGCCGGGACCAAGATCTCCGTGACGGGCAGCAAAGTGCGGATCGATCTGTTATAGCACTCCGTCGCGTATGCGGATACGGAACCCAACGCCATCGTCAAACCCGAGGCCATCATGCCACTTCGTGTCCGCATACGCGCGTTTGCGCTCTGTGCCCTGCTGCTCCCCGCCGCGGCGGTGGCGCAGACGGCCGCCGCCGTTCAGCGCGCCGTCCGCACCATCACCGCAGCTGACGTCGTCCACCGCATCGGCGTCATCGCCGACGATTCGATGCTCGGCCGCGCGACGCCGAGCCCCCAGCTCGAGAAGGTGGCCGGCTACAACGCCGAGGAGTTCAGACGCTTCGGCCTGAAGCCCCTCGGCGACAGCGGCACCTTCATCCAGCACTATCCGATTGCCCGCCAGCAGATCGACCTGACGAAGAGCGTCATGACCATCGCCACCGGCGCGTCAGCCAAGACGTTCAGAATCGGGACGGACGTCAACTTCATGAACGGGCGGCTCCCGCCCACCGACCCGACCGGGCACGTCGTACTCCTGCTGGGCGTGCGCGATACCCTCAATCCCTTGGCGGGAGCCGACGTGAAGGGGGCGTGGGTCGCACTGGTCCTCACCGCGTCCGAGCAGGGCGTCTTGGTGGATAGACGACCGATCAACGCCGCACTCCAGGCTGGCGCGGTTGGGATGCTGCTGATTACCAATCGCACCGACGTGCAGTGGCAAAGCCGGCTCGGGCGCCTCCACCGGGAGGCCCAGTATCTGGGGGGCATGCCGGTCAGTCTGGCCGATGAGGGTCCGTGGCTGGAGATCCGCGATGCAACGGCCGCGTCGGTGCTAAGCATTGACCCCGTCGCACTGCGTGCGGACCAGACACCCAGCGTGCGCCGGCTCGATGCCGTGACGATCACCGCTCACCTCGAGCCGGTCGCGCTGGCCCCGCTCCGGGCGCCCAACGTGGTCGGCATGCTCGAGGGCAGCGACCCCACGCTCAAGAGCGAGTACGTGCTGCTCACCGGACACATTGACCACATCGGCACGCCAGGCTCGGGCCAGGGTTGCGTGGCCAAGGGCGCGGACTCGATCTGCAACGGCGCCGACGACGACGCCTCGGGCGCAATAGGCGTGGTGGCGCTGGCGCAGGCGTTCAGCCAGCTCGTGCCCAGGCCCAAACGCTCACTGGTGTTCATGACCGTGAGCGGCGAGGAACGCGGCCTCTGGGGCAGCACCTACTACGTGCAGCATCCGGCGGTACCTCTCGCGCAGACGGTGGCGGAAATGCACAGCGACATGATAGGGCGGAACTGGGCCGATTCGATCGTCGTGATCGGCAAGGACCACTCGGATCTCGGGGCCACGCTCAACCGCGTGGGCACCGAGCACCCCGAGCTTCACATGAAGCCCATCGACGACATCTGGCCTGAGGAGAACTTCTACTTCCGCTCCGACCACATCAACTTTGCCAGGCAGGGAGTCCCGATCCTCGAATTCTTCAGCGGCGTCCACGCGGACTATCACCAGGTGAGCGACGAGGTCTCCAGGATCGACGGCGAGAAGACCTCGCGGATCATCCAGCTCGGCTTTTACATGGCGCTCGCCGTGGCCAACGCAGCGGAGAGGCCGAAGTGGAATCCGGCGAGTTACGAGAAGATCGTACTGAAGAAGAGATAGGCGTAGGCTCGGTGGGCGCGTCGCATAGAGGCTCGCCGGGCAGCACTGGCATGCGGGGTTTCCTCGGCGTTGGAGGCTCCGACTGCTCCCCAAGGTTAGACACGCCCGCCGAGTCGCCGCAGTCGCGGCGCCCTCGAAAGCTGGACATCGAACTCCTAATGCGGGCGGAAGCCGATGGACTCGCCGGTCCGATCGAAGCTCTCGCCGGTGTCTCGCTCTGCACACTAGCACCCAGTCGCAGGGCGATGGCGCTCATCCGAGCGAGCGTGGAGTTGTGTGGGTCCTGGACCTCGATTTGGCCGTCGCGCCACTCGAACTGCCACGCTGAATCGCACAGGTGGCCCGTCCAAACGCGGGCATCATCGCCGAGGCCACCGCTTGCAGGCGCGAGCGCAAGCTCGCTCGGAGATGGAACGCGGAAGTCAACAGCGTCTGCGACGAGACCGTGCCATTCAGTGCGACGGATGGCGTCGCCTGACTCGTCGTCGGGGCTGGATCGCCGTGCGATGAAGACGTAGATGGCCAAGGGATGATGTCGGTTGAGGTGCGCCTGACTATCGGCGAGGAGCGACCGGGTGCTCACTGCGAAGGCGCCGCTGCCCGGCCGGTCGCCACCCGCAAGCGAGCCGTGGACCCGGACGCATCCGGACCCGCCGGCTCGTCGGCCGGTGCCTACGCCGTCGCCGTCGCGGAGACGCCAGCGCTCTTTCGCGGGCGGACTCCCACCACCACCAGCCAGATTGCCAGCACCGCCTCGCCGAAGAGCACGGGCGTCGCGTACCGCAGGGCGCGGCCCGCAAGCTCCGGCACGGCGATGCCAATGAAGCTGAGAATCACGTACGCCACGCCATTCAGCACCAGCCAGACGCCGAGCCATCGAGGCAAGAAGCCGCACTTGCGTACGAGCAGGCCGAGCGGAAGCAGCCACAGGCCCCAGAACAGCTCCGCGACGTACACGCCGTAGTGGTCGAAGTTGATCAACAGCATGGCGATCGCGTCACGCTGCGGCTTGTCAAAGACCTCAAGGAGCTTGCCGCCCCGCACGATAGTCAGCATGGCCAGTTCGTTCGCGCTGCCAAGCAGGGCGAGTGGCACGACGAGCATGATGAGGAGCACCATAAGCGCCGACAGATAACGGTCCACCTCGTGGAGGAGCCGATAGAGGGCGAGGATCGCCCCGATGAAACAGAGTTCGGAGAAGAGTCCCACGACGATCTGCGCCCGGAAGAGCGATTCGTTGGCCAGGATCCTGCTCATCGTCGCTGACGCGTCGCCTGCCACGGTAAGCCGGGCCGGTACGTAGATCATGAGAAAGGGCGTCGCGATTACCGTGACGAGGTATAGACAGCCAGCGATGCGTGCGGTCTTCGTCGAGGGGTGCATCTCAGGTCTCCCGTTGGATGATCATCATTCGTCGCGCGACGCATGCGAGCGCCGCCACGTCAGTACTGCGAGGCACAAGCCGGTGACAATGCCGCCGACTACTACTACGCTGATAGTGAGGTTCAGCGGCAGATACGCCTTGCCCCACACACACGCTTCGGAGCTGGGCGCTCCGCAGGCCACCGCGACGCTGACCACCGGGTAGCCGACGCCCGCCGACAAACCGACGACAAGCGCGCCGACGAGCGGAAAGCGGCGGCCCCACCTCATGAATGCTCGCAGCATGGAGACCATATCATGGTGAACGTTCGCGACGCATCCGGTTGCGCCGGCGAGATGCAAGCCAGGCAGCCAGGGCCGTGAACACGCCAAGCCACACCAGGTAGACGACTCCGCAGACCGCGACCGCCAGAATCCAGAACGAGCCGGGAGCGTTCCCGGGAGCCTTGATCAGGACCCAGCCCACAGGCACGTACTGATCCACATGTGGACCAAGCCACGGAGTGAGCAAGGTGGCGACGAGGGCCAACAGCCGTCGGTTCACGTCAACTGGCCGGCTGCAGCGAGCGCCCGCAGCCACGCCTTCGACCGCCGCGTCTTCAACGATAGTCTCAGCGTCTTCTGACCAAGAAACCGCGCCAATTCCCACCACTCCGGCCCGGGGCAGCCCAGTTCAATCCAGGTATTGAGAAAGTCCTCAAGGTTTTCGGATAGCACGACGATATCGAAATCGCCCCCTTCGTGATTCAGGTAGACGACTTCATTCTCGGGATCCTCAGGCTCCGCGATCACGATCTGATCTCCGTTGCCCGTCGCTATCAACGGAAAGAGCCGCTCGTACAGGTCAACCGTAAATTCTACCGGCCAATCGTGGGCGGCCGGATTCTCAAAGGCCGCTCGCCAGCCGGACCAGTTCAGCACGCGCACTGGAAAGTCGGCCAGGGACAGGTCAATCGCGCCACTGAGGCCACCGCTGAACTCGGCCGGCAATCGCCCATCATCCTCAATGGACCAGCAAAACCTCAGGCTCGCCGACTGCTCCACGAACAGCCGACGCAGGACGCTGGGCAGCGCGCGCCCGATCTCTCGTTCGGCGGCCTGAACCTGCGCTTCCGTCGCCGCCGGAGCCACCTCGCAGACATCGACTTCGCCACCCAGTGTCAGTATGGCGACGCGAGTCCTCTCCAGTGCCGAGGGAACATCGATCAGCATTGCCGCCGTGCCTCTCGGGTTCTCATGGAATGTCCTCCCACACGAGCGCACTCGCCACTGCGGCGACAATGACATCCAGTGTGCCGATCGGAAGGGTAACCCCGATATCCCACGTCTCGTCGTCCATCCCAACCAGAACGGAGAGGGTCTGCGATTCCATATCAACAGACCACCATGCGGGTGCACCCGCGACTTCTCCAAGGCGAATGGACGTTTTGAGCCACCGCGCAGCCGACACATCTGCCAGCCGGGCAACTTCCGTGTGAGACATCCATACGTTGAGTTCGACGTCGGAAGTCCCGATTTTGACGTGCACGCTCGGCGCGCCGTTCGAGGTGGTGGCTTCGGCAGCGACATCCGGCAACGGTTGGTGATTCATCTGGCCTCCCGCAAACCCACCATGTTGATCCAGGGGCGCCCTTGCCGTCGCCTGCCCCGAACGACATGCCAGATGTTTCCCGTGGAGCGCATGGGCACAAGGTTCATCGGGTCGGACTAGTGGGATTGGTCTCGCTGCCGATTCCGTAATCCGCGGACCGAGAGGATGGCGGCGAACGTCCCCGTCACGCCGAGCGCGATGAGGATCCAGATGAACAGGAACGCGCCATCGGACTTCGCGATCGCGCCGCCGACGCCCGTCCCTTTCAGGTGGATGACCGGCATCGCCGCTCCAAAGAGTGAGCCCAGGAGCACAATGACGTGCCCCGAGCGCCGGTCGGCCAGCACCAGCGTGCCGTACAGCCAGACGACGAGGATCGCCACGCCGATGAGGTTCTCGAGTCCGCCTGGCGACATCCCGCGGACGATATCGTCCGTCAGGTGGATCGTGAACAGGACGATGGCGATCACGGAGGTAACGGCCAAGGTGAGGTTCTCTTTCACGTTCCGCACGCGCGATGCTCCAGTGAGAGATCGACTGTCCGGGTCATTGGCCAGAGGGCGGCTGCCACAGCTCCACCTTGTTTCCCTCTGGATCCATGACCCACGCGAACTTGCCATACTCCGAATCGTCGATCTTCTCAATTACGTTGCACCCTTCTTCGCGCAGCGTCGCGACGAGACCGAGGAGATCCTCCACGCGGTAGTTGACCATGAACGAGGCGGCGCTGGGCGCAACTTGGCCTCCTTCCGCGGCACCAATTGACCAAATGGTTGAGCCGGCAAATGGCTGACCTTCCCCATCGGTCCACGTGAACGCCGTCCCTCCCCAGTCCTGGACATCGATTCCGAGGTGCCGCTTGTACCATGCCCGCAGGGCCGGCGCATCCTTGGCCGTGAAGAAGATGCCGCCTATTCCTGTGACTCGCTTCATGAGATCTCCGAGGTCGGGGGGCTGCGCGCCCCGGTGGCGCACCATCCTCCTCCGAAAGCGCCTGGGCGCCTGCGCCATCGCTTCTATGGGTTGCCCAGAGGACACTAATGACGCCGCCTGCACGGCGCAACTGCCCGGGACGATTGCACGACGGCCGCCGGCGTGCCATTGGCACCCACGCTACGCGCCGCGTATCCCGCTCCGTTCCGCGATAATCTCTAGCACCATCGGCGTCACCATCAGCGTCTCCGGCGCGGCGGCGGCGGCGGCGACTTCGCGCTCCACCGCGAGCGCCCACTGCGCGTCCACGCGCCCCAGCTCCACCAGCCGCTTGAGGTTGAGCGAGATGAAGCTGGCCGGCCAATGCCAGATGTGATCGCGGGGCGAGACACAAAACACCCTAGGTGTGGTGCTCCGCACGGTGAACCCGCTGTCGGCGAGCATCTGGGGCAGCTGCAGCGCGATGTCCGGCTCGCCCCCCGATGCGCGCCAGCTCTCCATGACGTGCTGCACGAAGTCCTCCACCGCGGCGCGCCGCGGCGCCAGACGCCAGGTGGCATAGTCGACGTACTCGTGGAAGACCGCGACACCACCCGGACGCACCGCGGCGGCGATCCGCGTCACCAGCGTTGCGGGCGACGAAACGAAGGAGGCGACCCAACGACACCACACGGCGTCCATCTGCTGGGCAGGCATGGCATCGCTCATCAGGTCCGCTTCGATCAGCTGGACGTGGTCGTAGCCGCGCGCCTGGCACGCGGCGCGCGCCGCCTGCACAAAGCGCGAGGAGCGCTCGACGGCGATGACCTGCCCAGTGGGACCGACGATTCCTGCGAGATCGAGGGTTGCATAACCGGGCCCCGCCCCCACGTCGAGCACGCGCGAGCCGACGGTGATGCCGGCCCGCTGCCAGCAGGCGAGCATGGTGGGCCGCCAGACGCGATGCTGCAGGCCGAGTCGCTGGATCTCTTCGTCGTTCGTGCCGAGCACGTAGTCGCGTTCAGGATTCTGGGTCATATCGAAGGCTGCAGCCGAGTGAGCGGGCTACACAATCCGATTCTTGCTATCGTGTGGCTTCGGTACCGTAGTGTCATGACCTTGGAGGTTGACGTTCACTTTCTTCGCCTTCCACCCGCCAGCGCGACTAGGCGTCCAGCGCCGCCAACCGCGCGGCGAGAGCCGCGCCGGCATCGATGTCTGCAGACGTCCGGCATATGACATGAACGCCTCATCTGTCGCGGCGAACGGAAACATGAACCACAATGACACCGACGATGAGTGACCGAGGTTGAGCACCACGGAGGAGGAGTCTCCGTGTCCGCCAGGCCAGTTGTGCAAGCGCGGAAGCGTATCCTGCCCTGGCAGAAGCTCGCGCGTGTCCGGGTCACGGAAGCGGAACTTGCAGATCAGCTTGAGGAACGCGCGTCGCTGGACCAGGCCGCCGCGCGCCCGCAGGTGCGCTGCGCGCTCGAAGGCTGCGTCGACGCCCCCCGGTGGGATCTGCCAGAGACACGTCTGTAGCGCACGCCGGTCGGTGACATTTGTGCCGCCAAGCACTCGCGGGTAGGGACCGTAGTCCCGCTTGAGTTCTTCGTAGGCCGCCCTGAGTGCTGCGTCGTCGTCATCGCGCTGGTCGAGCACGAGCAGCGAATCTGACGGTTCCGCGGCGAAACCACACACCTGCATGCATGCCGCCATGTCCACGTGAACACGTCGGACATCGCGTCGGCCGAGCCCATGGAATCCTTCGTATGTGATCAGTGCGTTCATAAGCCGGAATGCGCCGTTTCGCGTGACGGTCTAGCGCCGAGACCGCTGGTACAGGTCCGCGGGGTGCCTTGCCTCCAACACGCGAGCGTTCCAACGCGTCGAGAACAGCCACTCGTCGAAGAAGGCCGTGAGGTCCGTGGCGCTGACCTCCTTGGCGACCTGGACAAAGTCCGCACTGCTCCCCCCGCCCGCCTCGTGGCGGCGGTAGTACTCGCCGATGATGCGGCGAAAGACGTCATGGCCCACCAAGCGATACAGCCCGTAGAACATCAGACTGCCCACCCAGTACGAGTGGCCCGTCATCGCTCGTTTACCGTAGTCCGCGGGCGGCACCGTGCGCAACGCCGAGTCCCTGGGGACACGGCCGGCGAGCCAGCGTGCGACGCGCATCGCGCTCGAGTCGGTGGACACCGTTCCGGACAGGCTGTCAGCTGTCACGTCCTCGAGAAATGTTGCGAGCCCCTCCTCCCAGCGAGGTGCGGGCGCTTCAGCGTTGGCGGCATTCCACAGGTGAGAGATTTCGTGATAGAGCTCGGATTCGCGCCGCGCGTCCTGGAACGCCGCCGCTGCCTGCAGGATGCTCGTCACGTCCGCCTGGGATCCCCATCCGTCGGGGATTTCGATCACCGCAAAGGGTGCCTTGCCACGGAGCGGTCCGAACCAGCGCGTGTATAGCGCAAGGGTGCGCGTCATGGCGCCGAGGATGCGCGTCGCGCCAGTCGAGTCGGCGGGCAGGTGGAACACCGTGAGATCGCCGTCCCTGAGGATCTTGAAGCGCGCCACCGCGAAGTCCATGCGCCATGACGGTTTCACGCTGCGGTAGACATACGACACCGTCGTGCCGTCCGCTCGGCGCTCCACGAGCGCCCCGCCATTCGCCACGGTGTGTGTCGCTGGCACGGTGATGGTAGCGGTGTAATCGTACACGGGCAGCCCTCGGCGGCTATTGACCGCGTCCGACGGGTATCCCGGTTGCGGGTACGCGAAGGTGTCCATGCGGAGCATCGCATACGTGGTGTCGATACGGTCCCGTATGTACAGCATGCCCGTCTCCGCATAGCCCAGCACGTGGCCGCCGTACTGCAGATCAAGGGTGACCTCCTCTCCTGGCGCGAGGGCGGGCGTCAGCGGCACGACGACGTGGTTCGCCTGCAGTTTGGCGAAATCCTCGAAGGCCGCAACCCGCTGGCCGAAGGCGCGTGGCGCTCCGGACGGATCCCGCACGCTCCGGACGTCAAGGAGCCGATACAGCAGGAGTGAGGCGGTCCGGACAGGCACCTGGTTATCGTTGCGCAGTCGCAGGCGAACCGTGGCTTCCATTCGCTGGCGTTCCAGATCGAGCTGCACGTTGAGGTCATAGCGGGTCGGTCGGAGCAACAGTGAATCCGGCGGGGACTGCGACAAGGCAGGTACGCTGGCGCATAGCGCGAGGACCGAGGCGGTAAGTGCCGTGCGCATCGTCGTCTCCCATGAAGTTCACCGACTGGCAGCCGTGGTCGGCACGGCCGTCACCGGTCAGCAATTGTGGCCGCTCGCTACCACGTCGCTGCGCCATCAGGGGTCCTACATTCTTGTCCTATTGGCACCCCATATGATAACATAGACGCGAGAAGGCATACGGCAAGTTCCCGCGCCCTCGACCGCAGTGTTAAACTGCATGCACAGCCTACAGGCCGTCTTCCACCGCGGCGTTGCGCCGACACTGGTCGCGGCCACGGTTGCTGTGGCGTACCCCGCGCAAGGAACACCATTACCGAACGGAGTGCGCGAAGGGGCCTCCGTCGAGGGCATCACCGTCAGACAAGCGTCAGAAGGGAGGGGCGAAACCGAAAATGGCCGGGTACTCTGGAACACCTCTCGTCAGGAAGCTCGGGATCAAGGAAGGTATGAAGGTGCGGTTGGTCGATGCGCCTCGGGAGTATGCGGCCCTTGTTGCACCGCTGCCGGCCGGGGTGAAGTTCGTTTCGCGCACGGCAACCGCTGTTGACATGATCCACGTATTCACGACGACGGAGGCGCACTTGGCAAAGACGCTCGGGGCGTGCCTCCCCAGCCTGACTCAGAACGGGATGATCTGGGTCTCCTGGCCCAAGCTCTCGGCCAAGGTCCCATCGGACGTACGAGAAGACACCGTTCGCAAGGTGGCCCTCCCGATGGGCCTCGTCGACATCAAGGTCTGTGCCGTTGACGACGTTTGGTCCGGACTGAAACTCGTTGTGCGGAAGACACAGCGCCGATGACGCCTGGCCTAGCTGTAGTTGATCAGGAGGTTGTTCACAGGCCGTAGCGGCACCAAGCTGGGGTTGTCGAGACACTCAACCGGCAACCGCCAGAGGACCTGTGAACATCCACAAGAATGCACGATTGACCGTCCTTCGGCGACGGGAACTTGG
>JACQZV010000018.1 GCA_016213695.1 Acidobacteriota bacterium
AACGTATAGCGCACGCCGATCTGCATCGACCGCGCTTCGTCAGCGGTGATCAGCCTCATGAAATCCGAACTCCGACGGTTCCCGGTGGGGTTCGCGAAGTTGGCGCGATTGGTGGCGTTGTAGATTTCCCAGAAGAGCCCCACCGTCTGATCGCCCTGCACCCGCTGCACGTACTGCAGCCGCAGATCCAGCAGCATCTTCTCCTGGCCTTTCAACCCGTTTCGGATCGCCATGCCGTTGGCGTCGAGCGGCGACCTGATCGGCAGCGTCGCATCGTTCACGCCTCTGACCGGACGGTCGAAGTTATTGCCGTCGCGGTCGCCGTTGGCGTCCACGCCAATGGTCTCGTTGACCGGGTTGCCCGAGTAGTACCGGAACGTCGCGCCGAGTCCGAGATCCCGCCACGCATTCCAGTTGCCGCCGGCTGAAAGCGTATGCCGGTTGTCGAAGTTCGTGAGGCCGTAGTCCAGCCGCGGGTTGAGATCGTCGTTGACCCGCTTTTCAACAATCGCCGCGCCATTGGTGCCGGCGTTGGCATTGACGTCGCGCGCCTTCGACAGGGTGTAGCTCAGGCGTCCGGACCACCGGTTGGCGTACCGCCGGTCGAGCGAGACTTCGAGGGCGTTGTAGTCGCTGTTGAACGCCGCGCCCGTCGTGTATTCCAGGACGCGCTGGAAATTGGCGTTGCGCGCCGAGGCGGGAATCCGCGTGCCGTCGGGATCGAAGCCCGCGGGCCCGGGCCGGCCGATCCGCCCATTGGCCAGCAGGCGTGGCTCGTTGATGTCGACGCGGCCCGTCTGGTCGCGTCCCCGGGAGCCGACGTAGTCCACGATCACGGCCAGGCCCGGGAAGACTTCCCGCTCGACGCCCGCGTTGATCTGGTACAGGAAGCCCAGCCGGCGGTTGCCCTCGAGGACAGGTTCGGTGTTGATAAACCCGCCGGCCGCGAGCTGGTTCTGCGCGGTGACGAGCTGCGCCCGGCAGGCCGGGCTCATCACGGCCCTGCCGTCACGTCCCTGCGGCAGCAGGCACGGGTTGGTCGGGAGCACTCCACGCGTCGGCGACGTGTCTTCCCCGGTGTCGAACACAAAGACCGGTGAGATGACGCGGCCGGCATAGAGATTGGAGATGATCGCGGTCGGCGGGTACTCGTAGAACTTGCCGAGTCCCACGCGGAACGCGGTTTTCTCGTTCGGCGCGTACACCGCGCCCAGCCTGGGCGCGAAGCCGTCCTTGGTATTCGGCGTGTTGGCGTCGTAGTCGTACCGCACGCCGAGATTGAGCGTCAGCCTGCTCCCCACCTGCCACTTGTCCGCGACGAACGCATTGGTGCGCCAGGTGTTGATGGGGATGAACATCTCGCCCAGTCGAATCCGGAAGCGAGTCGGGTACGTGGAGACGACCGCAGGGTTGAACGGCGCGTTCCCGAGAAACTCGAACGTCCCGATCTGGTTCGCCGCCACGATGCTCAGCCCCTTGTTCTGGCTGCCGGCCCACCCGAACTTGAGCGTGTGGTTCGAGGGCGTGTACGTAATCTGCTCGCTATACACATTCGCCGTCAGGTCGTTGCCGCCGGGATTGGAGGCCCGCGGGCCGGCCAGATAGTCCGGGTGCTGCTGCGCAGATCCGAAGTCGAGCGGGTCGACGCCCCGCAGGCCGGTCCACGTACGAGATGCGATGTCGAACGGCACGTCGTTGAACTGGTCGTTGTACATGCGGCCGTCACCGATCCACAGGGCTTCCTTGGTCGTGCCGACCTTGACCTCGTTCACCATCCGCGTGCCGATGACCGACGTCCAATGGAAGCTGCCGAGCAGTTCCGGCGCGGCCCGTTCATGCCTGAAGCCTTCCTTCGTGGTGCGCTCGGACTCCGCGTTTTCGCCGATGCCGTCGTTGGGTCCGTAAATCAGCGTGCCGTGCACGGTATTCGAGGGGCTGAACTGGTAATCGCCACGGACGAAGTAATTCTTGAGATGGACGTTGTACACGTCCGAGAACGAGACGGCCAGCGGCGCGGCGGCCGCCGGGAAGCTCAGGTTCAAGGCCTCCTCGGAGTGGTTGTACTCATAATTGAAGAACCAGAACGCCTTGTTCTTGACGATCGGTCCGCCCATGTTGCCGCCATACACCTTCACGCCGCTGTTCGGGTTCTTCTCTCCAGCCTGTTTCAGGAAGTAGTTGGTGGCGTTCAGGCTCTCGTCCTGAAAATAGGAGAACAGGCGGCCATGGTACTGATTGGTCCCGCTCTTGGTGATCGCGTTGACGATGACGCCCGACGCGCCGCCGTATTCGGCGCCGTATTCGTGCGTCAGGACCTGGAACTCCGCCATCGAGTCCACCGTCACCCGCGACTGCGGGAACGTCATCGTGCGATCGTCTTTGTTGTACTGGCCGTCCACCAGGAACAGATTGCTCCCCGTATCGCGGCCGTTCGCGTTGTACGCGGCGCCCTCGAACGATCCCGGCTGGAGCGTGGGCGTCAGGCCCGGCACGAGCTGCAGCAGGGCGAACTGCTCGCGTCCCTGCATCGGCAGGTTCTCGATGTCGGTCTGGCTGATGTTCTGCCCGAGCTGCGACTGCGTGACCTCGATGAGCGGCGCCGACCCGCTGACGGTGACCTGATCGGTCAGCGTGCCGATGGGCAGCGTGAAATTCAGCGTGATCGCCTGGCCGACGGCCACCACGATGCCGGTGCGCGCCTGGCCCTGAAAGCCGGCGAGCTCGGCGCTCACTGTATAGCGGCCGGGAGTGACCGCCGGGAGCACGAAGCGGCCCGTGTCGTTGGAGATGGCCGTTCGCACCAGGCCCGTCGTTTCTTCCGTAATCGTGATGGTGACGCCGGGCAGCACGCTGCCGGTCTGGTCGGCGGCACTTCCGTTGACTTCGGCGACGGCCTGCCCAAACGCAGGAACGGCCAGGAGCACAAGCACGACAACCCACGTGACGCAGCGACGCATGGCGTTACCTCCTCGACAGTGAAGGACCGGCGGCACCTGTGCGACGTCCGAGACGGTGCGGGGGCATCCTAGGCACCCCCCGGCGGCGAGTCAAGCGCAAACTGCCCACCGCCCACTGCCCACCGCCCACTGCCCACTGCCCACTTTCAGGTAGCAGTTGCACAGGTCGTGCGTGACGGGGCATGCTTCCTGCGCCGACGGCGCCGGCGCGGCACTCACCGGCGTCCGAGGGAGGTCGAATGCGAAGCGGGTTGATTATCTCGGTCGTTGCCTTGATCGTGCTCTCGGCCGGGCGGGGCGCGGCCACGGCGCAGACGGTCATGCCGCCGCGCACCCCCGACGGGAAGCCCAATCTGCAGGGCATCTGGCAGGCCGTCAACACCGCTGCGTGGGACATCCAGGACCACGCCGCGCGCCTTGGCGTGCCGGCCGGTCAGGGCGTCGTGGAGGGCAACGAGATTCCGTACCAGCCCTCAGCAGCGGCGAAGAAGCGCGAGAACTTCGCCAATCGCCTCACGGCCGACCCCGAGACGATGGGCTATCTCCCCGGCGTGCCGCGGATCATGTACATGCCGTTTCCGTTTCAGATCCTGCAGACGCCGACGCACGTCGCGATGGTGTTCGAGTACGACCGGGCGCTCCGCACGATCTACACCAACGGCACGCCCCACCCGATGGGGCCGATCAACTGGTGGCTGGGCGACTCGCGTGGCCGCTGGGACGGCGACACGCTCGTCGTCGACGTGGTGCACTTTACCGACCAGACCTGGCTCGACCGCGCCGGCAACTTTCACAGCGACGCGCTGCACCTGGTCGAACATTATGCGCTCATCGGCCCGGACCACCTGCGCTATGAGGTGACCGTCGAGGACCCGCAGGTGTTTACCAGGCCCTGGAAGATGAGCATGCTGCTGTACCGGCGCAAGGAGCCGGACCTGCGGCTGCTCGAGTACGACCCCGGTCAGCTGCTGTTCGAAGCGCAGGCGGAGCGCGAGCGGGTCAAGGCCAACTAGTCTGGGAGTGTCTGAAGTGTCTGAAGTGTCTGACGTGCCTGGTGTGCGGTTCGGTATCGCGGCGGCGCTGGCCGTGCTGATCGTCATCCGCGTCGCGGCGCAGGAGAAGCCGGCCGAGATGGTCGGGGGCTGTCCCGCCGAGCCGCTCGCGTTTCACGCCTGCGCGTTGCAGAAGGCCAGGACGTTCAACCCGCCGCGGACCCCGGGCGGCAAGCCGGACCTGCAGGGGTACTGGCGCAGCCGCCTCACTCAGGCGTTCAGCGTCGAAGGCGTTCCCGCAGACGAGCCGTTGATTCACGATCCCATCATGCCGTGGGAGGCGGCGCCTCCCGAGGTCATCGACCCGGCCGACCGGAAGATTCCGTATCAGCCGTGGGCTGCGGCCATCGGACGAAGGGGCGTCAACTTCACGCAATATGTCGATCCGCGGACGACCTGCTCGACGGCCGGCATCCCGCGCCTCGCCCTGCAGGACGCGAACCAGATCCTGCAGCCGTGGGGCGACCAGTACGTGCTCTGGGCGTTCGAGGATCACCACAACCAGCGTGTGATCGCCATGGATGGCCGGCCGCCGGTCGGACCGGCTATCAAGACGTGGAACGGCCTCGCGCGCGGCCGCTGGGAGGGCAACACGCTGGTCATCGAGACGACCAATCTCAACGGCTATAACTGGATAGACGACGCCGGCAATTTCTACACCGACGCGGTCCGCGTCACCGAGCGGCTGACACTGATCGATCCCGACACGATTGACTTCACGGCGACGTTCGAGGATCCGAAGGCGTACACGAGGCCGTGGACGGTCGCTTGGGCGCTCGTTCGCGCGAAAGAGCCGGGGTTCGAGCTGCTCGAAGAGGCGTGCCGCGAGGGCGAGCGGTCGCTGGACCGCATTCGCGAGACCACGGGCATGAAGTTCTACTTCGGCGAGCCGTGGCGGGGGCGGTAAGTACGGACGCGCCAGTGCCCGGCCGCGCTTGACATGCGGCGGGTTCGGAGGTATCCCTAGCGCGTGCTGATGCGAATTCAGTTGTCGCCGGGTCCGCTGCGCGGAACCCGGCCTGCGCACGCCGCGGCGGCCGCGGCTCTCCTGCTGGCACTCGCCGCTGCGCCGGCCTCGGCGCACCATGCGTTTGCCGCCGAGTTCGATTCGACCAAGCCGGTGAAATTCGAGAAGGCGGTTGTCACCAGGATGGAGTGGGTGAATCCGCACGTCTGGATTCACATCGACGTGCCGCAGGCGGATGGCTCGGTGGAGAAGTGGGCGATTGAAGCCGGCACGCCGAATGTCCTGTTCCGGCGCGGCTTCACCAAGGACGCGCTGCTGCCGGGCACGTCGATCGTGGTCGACGGCTATCGGGCCAAGGACGGTTCGCGGCGAGCCAACGGTCGCGACCTCACGCTGCCCGACGGCCGGACGCTCTTCCTCGGCTCGTCCGGCACCGGCGCGCCACTCGAACGACCCTGAACGGCGTCGGGTAAGTCAAAGGGCAAGAGGCAAACGCTGTGCAGACAGTATTTGACCTTTGACCCCTGACTTTTGCCTTACACGATTCCGTCCTAGTTCTCGGGCGGATTGCCGGAAATATACAGTTCGTATAGCTGTTCCTCGGACGCCGGCACCCTCCGCGTCACGTCCACGATCATCGTCTTGCCTTCCCAGCGCTTCACGAGCGTTTCCTTGCGCAGATGCCCGAGCGCGGTTTCCTCCGCCATTTCCATGCAGCGGAATGGAATCAGCCGTGCGTCCGGCTCCAGCCGGCGGTAGAGCGGCAGGCGGATCGTCCACGGCCGCGTGAAGACTTTCGAGTCCTCGATACGCGCCTCGTACTGAATCGCGTCGCGTCCGAGCGGCGTGTAGCGTTCGGTCACGTGCAGCGCGTCGCTGTGGAAATTGCCAGACCTGTCGAACCAGGTGTACGGCGTGAAGCGGGTCACGTCGACGACCAGCGTGTCGCCATCCCACTTGCCGACCGAATGGCCCATGAACGCGTCGCCGGGATACACCGGCACCGTGTCGAGGTGAATCGTGCGGTCCGCGTTGCGGAACTCGAAGGCCATCATGATCTTGGCCGGACCCTGAATGATCTGGAACTTGTACGGCATGTACATCGCGCGGGGGACGCCGGGGAGATAGCACTTGATCTCGGGGTCGCGGTCGAGCCAGTTCGCGAAGTTCTCCTTCTGCCGTGCCGCCGCCCAGGGCTGGTAGGGAATTTCGTCTCCCTCGACGACGCCCAGATCGGCGGGTACCCAGCCGATCGTGCCAAGCGCGACGACCGGGGCCGCGAGCACGGGCACGTCGGGGTAGGCGCCGCGCTGCGCCACCATGGGTCGCGCGCCGTGGCTCAGCAGATCCCAGTTGGCCGACGCATTGGCCTGCCAGATGCCGCTGAAATCAGGCCGGCCGTCGGCGGTGCGGCGGATCGGGCCCGGCGCCGCGCCCTGCGATTCACCAACCTGCGTCGAGGCCAGGAAGATGGCGGCAATGACTGCCGCCCCGGCCGCGGCGCTCACGACATGTCTCAGCGCGTTTCGCATATGAACTCTCCACTGCCCACTGCCCACTGCCCACTAGTAACACCGTGCTGCCTTGTTTGACGGATCGGTGGTTGTGCCGCCCGGCTTGTCGCGGTACACCTCGTGGCAATTCAGGCACGCCTCGGCGATCTGGTTCGTGGTCTCGATGACCGCGTCACGGTTTCTGGACTGCGACGCGGCGTAGGCGGCCCGTCCCGCCCCGGCGAGTTCGGCCGTGAACTTCACCCAGTCGGCCCGTTCGACCGGCGCGGGCCGGCCGTTCTCGCAGCGGCGGCCCGGCGTGAGCAGGAGCGGCGCCGATTCGGCGAGGGCGACGGCGGCGTAATCGACCAGTTCCCAGCCCGAATAGATGCCCGCGCCCCAATCGACCCACGAAAACGCCGTCGGACCGCCAGGCTGCCACCCGACCTTCTGCTCCCCCGGATCGACATTCTGGACGTTGAAGATGAGGTTCGAGCTCGGAAACAGGATGCCGCGCATCACCTGCGCCATGTTGCCTGGCGGCCGCCCGCCCGCGGGGCCGACGAGGGTGATCCGGCCGAGGGTGTCGCCTGTGAGTTCGGCCGTCCCGGCGGGAAATGCGCTTGCCTTCAGCAGGGAGGCGACCAGCTCGGTCGCCTGGGCCCGCGACAGCGTGCCGGGGTTGCTCGCCGGCATCGTGCGTTCGATCTTGTCGGCGAGCTGGGCGAGCGCCCGTCCGTTCCACCCGCGCAGGAAGTCGGCGCCCGAGAGGGGCGGTGCAAGTCCGCCCTCGAGGGCCGCGCCGTGGCACGCGCGGCACTGCGCCTGGTAGATGGCCTGCCCGCGAGCGGCCTGTGCCTCGCTGTACACACGGTCGGCGACGGTTGCGTTGGTCTGGGCGAGGGCGGCCCAGCATGCGCCCAGGAAGGCGAACAGGGCGATGACGAGGGTCGACCGCCAGCGTGATCGCATCGTTCGGGTCGCGAATCGTATCACGGACGCCGGTTGACACCGTCGTGGCGGGTATTTACGATCCGCGTGTCGGAGGGCACATGACTGTTCGACCTCTCGCGCGCGTTCTCACGTCCGCCGCGATCCTCGTGCTGACGGCGATTGCCGTTGTCGCGCAGGGGACGCAGCCCTACACGCCGCCGAAGACGCCGTGGGGCGAGCCGGACCTGCAGGGCATCTGGAGCGGCGACACGCTGACCCCGCTCGAGCGTCCCGCCAGGTTCGCGAACAAGCCGGTGCTGACCGAGGCGGAAGCCGAAGCGATTGAAGAGGACGTGGCGACGCGGCCGGGCCGTGACGATCGCTCGAAGCGCGGGACCGAGAAGGACGTCGCGCAGGCGTACAACCAGCACTGGCTGGCGCCGCCGACCAGGCTGGCCGATCGGCGCACGTCGCTCATCGTCGATCCGGCCGACGGCAAGCTGCCGGCGATGACGCCAGAGGCGCGGGCGCGCCTCACGGCGATGCGCGAGTATCTGGACGCGCTGCTCCAGGGCACCTCGGGCGGCCGGCCGGGACCGATTTCGCCGCGCCGGAAAGAACCACCTCCGTTCTACAACGTTGCCCGCATGAACCGCTCGGACGGCCCCGAGGACCGCCAGACGACCGAGCGCTGCCTGGGCGCCAGCATGCCGAACCTGGGCGCCGTGTACCGGATCGTGCAGTCGCCGGGCCAGGTCGGCATCTACCACGATTCGGGGCAGGGGCAGGGATTTGTCCGGACCGTTCCGGTGGACGGGTCTGCGCATCTGCCGGCGAGGATCCGCCTGCCGCACGGCGACGCGCGCGGACGCTGGGACGGCAACACGCTCGTCGTCGACACGGCGAACTTCACGCAGAAGATGGACTTCCGGGGCGCGCGCGAGAACCTCCATCTGGTCGAACGGCTGACGCGGACCGGCGCCAATCGGATCACGTATCGCGTGACGGTGGAGGACCCCACGACGTGGACGCGGCCGTGGACGCTGGACGTGCCGTGGGAGCGGCAGCCGGACGCGCTGAACCAGGTGTACGAGTCGACGTGCCACGAAGGGAACTACGGCCTGCTCGGGATGCTCGCGAACACGCGGGCGGCCGAGCGTCTGTTCCGCGACGGCAAGGGCCCGAATCCGGAACTGCAGGACAACGCGACCGGCGGCGACAGCGACGGCGACATCGGGAAGTGATGGTGCACGCCGCCATGGCCTGGCTGGCCGACACCCGGTGGAGCATCGCCCTCCACGAATCGCAGTACGCCTACGCGATCGTTGAATCGATCCACGTCTGGGCGCTCTGCCTGTTTGTCGGGTTCGCCGTTCTCCTCGATCTGCGGCTGGTCGGCGCGATCTTCCGCGACGTGCCGGTGTCGCAGATGGTCCGGCGCCTCCTGCCCTGGACGAAGGTCGGCTTCGTCGTCATGGTGGTGAGCGGCGTCGTGCTCTACTACGCGATCCCGCTGCGGACCTATCACAACGTGTTCTTCCGCCTGAAAGCCGTCCTGCTGATACTCGCCGGCCTCAACGTCTTCCTGTTTCACCGCGGGATCTACCTCAGCGTGGCGCGCTGGGACCTCGATCCCCCGCCGCGGCCCGCAAAGGTCGCCGGGCTCTGCTCGCTGGTGCTGTGGGCCGCGATCGTGGTGTCGGGGCGGATGATCGCTTACAACTGGTTCGACTGTGCCAAGCCGCAGTCGGCGGGCATCAGCCTCATGGCGGGCTGCACGCCCGACATGATCGATCCCTATTCACAGTAGGCCGTCCCGATGCTCCTGCCGCTCTTTCAGACCCTCGAGGCCAGCGCGATTGGCGAGGCAATCCGCAACTCGCTGTGGCTCTTTCCCGCCATCGAGGCGTGCCACCTGCTCGGCCTCGCGGTCATCGGCGGCGCGATTCTCGTGGTGGACTTCCGGCTGCTCGGGCTCGGCCTGCGCGGGCACTCGGTGTCCCGGCTCGCCCGGAGCGTGCAGCCATGGGTTGTCGGCAGCGTGGCGGTGATGATTGCGTCGGGCGTGCCGCTGTTCCTGGCCGAAGCGATCAAGTGCTATTACAGCTTCGCGTTCTGGACGAAGATGACCGCGCTCCTGTTCGCGCTCGGATTTACCTTCACGGTCCGCCGCAGCGTGTCGCTGGCGCCCGACGGCCGCTTCACGCCCGCGTGGAACAAGGCGGTCGCGCTGATCTCGCTCGCGCTCTGGTCCACGGTGGGGTGGGGCGGCCGCTGGATCGGCTTTTCCGGGTAGCGTTGAGCAACAAGTCAGGACCCGGCGGTCTGGCGTTGCTGGCTCGGCAGCGGTGCGGGCATCCGGATGAGGTGACCGTGGCCGCCCTCAGCGCGTCGCCCAGATGATGTTCGGATCGCCGGGCGCGTGGAGCCTGGCCCGGATGGCCGCGATATCCGCCGCGGTCAATGTCCAGTCCCCCGCCCGCGCGTCCCGCAGTTCCTCGCCCCGCCAAATCGACCGCATCAGGCCGGCGGCGCTGTGCGCGTTCGAGGCGAGCAGCAGGTGTGCCACCTCGTGGGCGATCGCATACCCGAGGAGGCGCCCGAGGTCGGCGCCGGCGGTCTGCGCAAGCCGCTCCGCCCAGTCGGCGTAGATCGTCGCCAGCACCGCCGAATGCGTTCCCTCGTCCACGAGCGCGTCGCCGAGCGGCAGCGCCGGTTCCGCGTGCCTGAGCGTGGACCGGAGGATGCGGACGACGAGATCACCGGCAGGGGGGCGATCGCACGGTGGCGCCGTGCCCGCCGGCGCGCACTTCTTCCACGCGACGCCGACCGATGCCGGAGCGAACACGTCGCCGGCGACGGCCAGCGCCGTCGTCTTGAGCGCGTCGTCGAGCCGCGCGGCGTCGTAGACGCGAATCGTCACGCGGGAGCGGTCGGCGCCGGCCGCGTCGGCGCGTGCGCCAGGGAGCACGAAGAGCGGAAGGACCAGGACGACCTGTCGCAGCGTCATTCCGCAAGCGTGCGCCGCGGCTCCGGGTGCCTCAATGCACCGGAGGTGACACGAGGTGAAACGTGGGTGACGGCCGGGACGGGTTCACTGGTGCTCGGGTGCTCGGGTGCTCAGGTTCCGGTGCTTGGGTTCACAGGTTCAGAGGTTCGTGTACAGACACTTGATGTGCCTGAACCATGAACCAGGGCACTGTGAACCTGAGCACCTGAGCACCCGAGCACCTGAGCACCCGAGCACCTGAGCACCTGAGCACCCGAGCACCCGAGCACCCGAGCACCCGAGCACCGGCACCCGAGCACCTGAGCACCTGAGCACCTGAGCACCCGAGCACCCGAGCACCCGAGCACCGTATTACGCGCCGGCGAGGTTGGAATGGGTGACGGCGTCCGCATCCGGGTGCGGGGCCCGGCGGTGGAAGTCGTGCAGGCCCATGTCGCGGAGCAGGGCGGCGTACCGCGCGTCATCCCTGAGCGGGGCGAGGCGCGGATCGACGGCGACGTTGGTCACGGCAGGGTCGCGGTGATCGCAGGCCTTTCGCAGCGCCTCGAAGGCGGCGTCGATCTGCCCGAGGGCGGCATAGGCCACCGCGAGGTAGTAGGGGGGCACGTACCGCTCCGACGCCGAGCGCTCGAGCCGGCCAAGCAGGTCGGCAGAGGTCGCGCAGTCGCCGACGACCGCGCGCGCGTACGCCAGGACCGCCACCGTCGTCGGATGCGGATCGGCCGCCGGTGCACCTGCCTCGAGGACGCGCAGCGCCTCCTTGCGGCTGCCGGCGGCGAGCAGCGCCGTGCCGAGCAGCTGCCGCGCCCCGAGGTGGCTGTCGTCCATCTCGAGCGTGTGGCGGCAGAGGTCGATCGCCGCGTCGTAGTCGCCGGCGAGGTAGCGCACCCACGCCGTGATGGTGTTGGCGGTCAGGCAGCGCGGATCGAGCTCGTGCGCCAGTTCGGCCTCGCGGACCGCGTGGCCGAAATTACCGATCGACGCCAGGAGCCTTGCGTAGCCGCCGCGGGCGCTCTCAAAGCTCGAGTTCAGCGCGATGGCCCGGCTGTACGCGTCGCGGGCGCCCCGGAAGTCCCACAGCAGCATCCGCCGCACCTCGCCGACGGCAAAGTGGGCGTCGGCCACCGTGGCATCGAGTTCGAGCGCGCGCTCGGCAGACAGCCGGGCGCGCTCGAGCGCCGGGCGTGGCACTTCGTGGTAGTAGGTCGCGCGCATCGCTTCGATGATCGCCACGCCGGCGTGCGCGCCGGCAAACTGCGGGTCGCGCGTGGCGGCGTCGCGGAAGAAATAGAGCGCGTCGGCCGCACCACTGTCGGCGATCCGCTGCCAGTGATACCTCGCCTTCAGGTACGATTGATGCGCCACGGGGTCGCTCGTGCCGCGCGACAGCGCCGGCTCGTCGGCGTCGAGCTCCATGGCGAGCGACCGGGCGATCCGCGCGGCGATGTCGGTCTGCGCGGCCAGCCAGTCGGTGAGCGGTTCCTCGTAGGTGTCAACCCAGAGATGTGTTTCGCTCGCGGTCTCGACGAGCCGCGCGGTGATGCGCACGCGGCCGCCGCTGTGCCGGATCGACCCCTCCAGAAGGTAGTCGGCGCGCAAAGCCGCCCCGATGTCCTGCGCCCGGACCGTCGCGTTCCGGAAGGCCATCGACGAATGGCTCGAAATGACGCCCAGCCGGCCGCGGCAGCGGCATCCGAGCTGGGAAATCATTTCATCGGTGAACGCATGGCCGAAATAGCCGGGCTGGAAGCCGTCTCCCAGTTCGCTGAACGGCAGCACGGCGATGCGTATGCGATGCCGTCCGTCCGCGCGGGGCGACGGTTCCGCCTCGTCTTCGGTGGCCACGAAGCGATAGCCGCGCCGCGGGATCGTCTCGATAAAGCGCGGCGCATCCGCGTCGTCGGCCAGCGCGGCGCGCAGCCGCTTGACGGCGGCGTTCAGGCTGTGTTCGAAGTCAACGAAGGTGCCGGCCGGCCAGAGCCGCTGGCGCAGCTCCTCGCGCGTGACCACCTGGCCGCGGCGCTCGAGCAGCAGCTGCAGGATGACAAACGGCTGCTCCTGCAGGCGGACGCACGACGTGCCCGCGCGCAGCTCGCGCGCGTCGACGTCAAGCTCGAACTCACCGAAGGTCACGCCCATGAGACGTCATCCAGCATGACCCATTTTGGACACGCTGAAAAGGCGTGTCACCGTCATGTCACCTCCGTGTCACCTCAGGGCCGGCCGATCGCCATGGCGCGCGTGGCGGTGTTGAAGCAGACCGGGGTTCGGTACAGGACGTCGAGCGTGCGGGTGGCCGGGGCGGCGCGACGGATGGCATAGGCGGCGGGGTAGTTCGACGCCCAGAGCATCGCGCCGGGGCCGTCGTGATGGCCCAGAAAGACAGTAGAAGGCTTGAAGGTCGTCACGAGATCGACGAGCGGCGGAATGCCCGCCTCGAAGTTCACGTACGGCAGCATCGCGACGTCGACGCCCGGGATTGTCTCCATCAGGGCGCGCTGCGCGGCCGTGACAGGGCCTGGGCTGTCGGCAAACAGGACGCGGAAGCCGCTGCCGAAGGTGAAGAGGTAGTTGATCACGCCGGTCGTGGCGATGGCCGGGTCGCGGCTGCCGCGCGCCCGGATGGCCTCGGCCTGCTTCGTTTCCGCGTCCGAGTAAGGTGCCTGCAGGGCGGCGGCCTGCAGCGCCGCCTGCTGCCTGTCGAGGAAGCCCTCCGGCACCGTCGTGGCAATCACGTTGTGACGGCCCAGCACCGCCTGGACCGTCGTACCCGGGTACTGCAGAACCTCGCCTCCACGGACGGCGGTGAACTGCCTGGCGGCGAGGCCGCCCTTCGCGAGTACGTCACCCGCGAAGGCGGCGCCGATGACGACGGCCCCGGTCTGCTGCGCAACCGCAGCGGCATCCGACATGTGATCGAAGTGGGGGTGACCGATGAAGACAGCCGTCGCCTTCCTGACGTCAGCGGGCACGATACCGATCGCGTGGTTTCGGGGAACGCGGTCGTAATAGGCGTCGAGCAGGAAGATGCTGCCGCGGTAGACCAGTTCGTAGTTGGTATGGCCGAGCCAGCGCACCACGACCGTCTCCGGGTCCCTCGGCAGAGGGCCGCCGATCGATGCCGGCGTCAGCGCCTGGCAGGCCGGATCCTGGCCAAGCGCCTCGCGGGCGCCTTGCGCCGGGGCAGCCGATGCGGAGACGAGCGCGAGACGAGCGACGAGTACGGCGACGGTCAGCGCAGCCAGCCTCGGACGCATGTCCTGCTACCCCTGCTCAGTTACCGACGTACAGCTCCCGAGTGGCGGTATTGATGCACACCGGTACGCGGAGCAGGGGTGCGATGGCCGTTGTCCTCGGGAACTCGTCACGGATGGCGAGCCCAAGCGGGCCCATCGGCATGTCGAGCATGCGGTTGCGGTGCCCGTCGTGGTGCGTCGGCAGCATCACGTGCGGCTTGAACAGCCGGATGTAGTCCATCGTGATCGGAATGGCGAGCTCGCCGCCGTAGTACGGGATGAATCCGATATCGACGTTCGGCCGGCCCTGCATGATCCGGCGTTCGGCGTCGGTGGTGGGCCCGGCGCTGTCGGTGTAGAAGATCGTGAAGCCGTTGTCGAACGCCAGAAAATACGCGATGGTGCCCTCGGTAATGAGGCGCGTGCGCTCATCCGGCGTGGTGGGCACCATGCCGCCCAGCCGGCGGTCGTGCGCCTGCTGCTCGGGCGTCAGGCCTCCCTTGAGTGCCACGGCCGCGGCCGCGGCGCGGTCCTTCTGCATGTACTCGTCGGGGACGATGTTGTGATGGCCGAGCACGGCTTCGACGCTGAAGCCGTTGAAGCGGAACGTCTCGCCGCCGAGCCCCTTCACGGTCTTCATCCGGGCGTCATCGACGCGGCCCGTCCCGCGAATCCAGCGCGTGGCAATCGGATCGGCGACAACGAGCGCACCGGTCTGCTCGCCGATGTACGGCGCATCCCACAGGTGCTCGCCGTGCGCGTGGCCGACGAGGATCGCATCGACGTCCTTCGTCATCATCTCCGGTGTGACGCCGCTCGGCTCCCACCAGGACAGCGTCTCGATGCCGGCGTCCAGCAGGACAACGGTGTCGCGGTACGCCAGCTCGTAGTTGGCGACGCCGAGAAACCGCAGCACGGCGACGTCGGGGTTCTGCGGACGCGGTCCGCCAGCCGCTGTCGGCAGGAGGCTCCGGCACGCCGGCTCCTGGTCGAGGGAGGGATACTGCGCCCGCGCACCGAGGGCCGATGCGAGCACGAACAGCGCCGTCAGGAGCACGGTGACGCCTGGCAAGGCTAGTGCACGACCTCGCCGTCGACGACATCGTCCATGACGTCGAGGTGCGGAATCTCGATGGCCCGCACGGTCTCAATGGCAAAGGCGAGCATCTGGTCGACGCCGCAATCGGACTGCGCGCCGCGCAGGCGCTTGCGGGCGGCACGCAGCGCGCGCAGCACCTGCGCGCGGTCGAATCGCTGCCCCTGGCAGTGGTCGCAGAAGCTCATGGATCAGTTGTACCAGATTTCAGGCGGGCGGGTCATCCGGCTGCCAGCCACGCACCCTCACCTGCGGTCGAGCCCTCTGTCCTTCAGGAAATCGGACAGCAGGTCGGCGATCTTCACGTTGTTCAGGTCCAGCATCGGGAAATGCGTGTTCCCGCGGATGCCGAGATCCGGGAGCATCACGTTGACGGCACGTCCGCCGTGGCGGTTGATCGCGTCCACCATCAGCCGCGCGCGGACGACGTTGATGCGCCGGGAGTCGAGCGTGAGCCGCGGTCCGATGTTGCCCGGGTCGAGCTGCACGGGAATGTAATCGCCCCAGACAATCTGGACGGGCATCCGGGTGAGCTTCAGAAACTCCGCCATCGGCACGGGGCGGCCCGGTGCGATGCGCATGCCGTCGGCGCGCGGGATCGGCGGCGGCATCTCACTCTCGGGGAGCACGACGTCGCCCGGTTCGTACGAGACGATGCCCGCAACGTTACTCGTCTTCAAGGCCGTGATCCAGCCGCGAATGCCCGTTGACGAGTGGGTGAGCAGCACCGACGGCCCGACTTCATTCAGCAGCGCGGCGAGGGCGTCGGTCTCCACCTGCTCGTTTTCGGGCGCGTTGAATTCCGGATACTGGATCCGGAAGAACTCGTCGAGCGCGCGCGGGTCGCGTGAGAACTGGACGCCGGGGTAGAAGTCGGGCGTCGCGTCTCCGGGCAGCCACAGGCCGAGGCGCCAGATCGTGAACCACGCCTGGTCGTTGTCCGGGCGCGGGGCGTAGCTGGTGGGCGCGCAGCCCTGGCCGGCGCGCCCGGTTCGCGGCAGGTCCGTCAGGTACACCGGAAATCCGCGGCGCAGGAAGATCTGCCGGAAGCCGTCGCGGCCGTCGAACGTGGTGTCCCAGGTCTTGGTGCTGCTCGCGTGCACCATCACGAGCGGCAGCCGCCTCGGCGTCTGCGGGATCTGCCATTCGACGTAGCCGTGGTCGCAGTGAATCGATCCGGTTGCGGCGTCGCCGACGACCCGGCCGCCGAACGGGCGTGCGCCCTGTCCCGTGATGACGAGCGGCGACTGGGCGGAGACCAGAGAGGATCCCGCCAGCGTGAACGCGACCAGCATCAACGTGTGGACCCGCATAGGCCGTGCACCTTACCATTGGCGCCGGGGTGGCCGCAAAGGATGCCAGGTCGTCCGCAGGAGGACATCATGCGACAGTGCTTGCGCTCGTCAGCCGCCGTGCTCACGGCGCTGCTGCTCTGGCTGGTCCCGTCGGCGCTGTCCGCCAGGCCGCAGAGCGAGGCCGGCGACGCCAGAGTGGACGCGTACAAGCGCGACGTGGCCGCGTCGGTCGACGCCATGGCGAAGATGACGCAGGAGATGGTCGATTCGGTCTTCAGTTTCTCCGAACTCGCGCACCAGGAAGTGGAGACCTCGCGTTATCTGACGGCCATCCTCGAGAAGAACGGCTTCGCCGTGCGGCGCGGCGTGGCCGGCATGCCGACCGCCTGGGTGGCGACGTGGGGCTCGGGCACGCCGGTGATCGCGCTCGGGTCCGACATCGACGGCATCCCCCAGGCGTCGCAGAAGCCGGGCGTGCCGTATCGCGCGCCGCTCGTGGCGGGCGCACCGGGCCACGGCGAAGGGCACAACAGCGGGGTGCCGCTCAATATCGTGGCCGCGCTCGCCGTGAAGAAGGTCATGGAACGCGATCGCCTGGCCGGCACGCTGGTGCTCTGGCCGGGCGTGGCCGAGGAGCTCGTCGCCGCCAAGGCGTGGTTCGTGCGGGAAGGGATCTTCAGGAACGTTGACGTGTCGCTCTTTGCGCATGTCGACAGCAACATGAAGACAGCGTGGGGCTCGACGGCCGCCAACGGACTGGTGTCGATCGAGTACACGTTCGCGGGCGAAACGGCCCACAGCGCCGCGGCGCCCTGGCGGGGCCGGAGCGCCCTCGACGCCGTGGAGCTGATGAACGCCGGGTGGAACTACCGGCGCGAGCACCTCCGCCTGCAGCAGCGGTCGCATTACGTCATCACCGACGGCGGCGATCAGCCGAACGTCGTGCCGTCGCGGGCTGCGGTCTGGTACTTCTTCCGAGAAACCGAGTATCCGCGCATCAAGGAACTCTGGGAGATCGGCGACAAGATGGCGCAGGGCGCCGCGCTCATGACCGGCACGACGTGGACCTCACGCATCGTCGGCACCGCCTGGCCGCAGCACTTCAACAAGCCGGTGGCCGAGGCGATGTCCGCGAATATCGCGCGCGTCGGCCTGCCGAAGTGGTCCGACGACGACCAGGCGTTCGCGAAAGCGGTGCAAAAGGAGATCGGCGCGCCCAACCTGAGCGGCCTGGATGTCGAGCTGGGCGCGATGGAGGAGCCGATCAAGGATGAGGACAAGCGCGGCGGAGGCTCCGACGACATCGGTGACGTCTCCTGGACGGTACCGACCGTGACGCTGCGCTACCCGGCGAATATTCCAGGGCTGCCGGGACACAACTGGGCGAATGCGATCGCGATGGCGACGCCGATCGCGCACAAGGGCGTTCTCGCGGGCGCCAAGGTGCAGGCGATGACGATGATCGACTTGCTCGTGCGGCCGGAGCTGGTGAAGAACGCGCGGGAGTACTTCACGAACGTGCAGCTGAAAGAGATGACATACACGCCCTTCATCGCGGCCGACACGCCGCCGCCTACGTGGATGAACAGGGACGTGATGGAGCGGTACCGGCCGGAGCTGCGGAAGTTCTATTACGACGCGTCGAAGTACCGCACCTACCTGGAGCAGCTCGGCATTCCGTATCCGCTCCTGCAGCGGCCATAGCAGGCACGAGCGTCCGGCTGAAGCCGGACACTACATGTCGACTGGACCAGGCGTACGTAGTGTCCGCCTTCAGGCGGACTTCGCGGCGCGACTACCGCGCGAGCCGGGCCGCCGCGGTCTTCACCGTCGTCACCGGGTCGCCTTTGCCCCCGGCGGGCGGCGTGCTCTCGGTCCACGCGAGCACCACTTCGTCACCCGACGTGGCCATCCGCGGGATGCCGGTGGAGCGCCCGACGTTGGCGACGGTCACGGACGCGGACTTTGTTCCCGATGCTGTGATGTGGCGGATGCGCAGCTCCGACCGGCGGTCGGCGAACTCGAGCCAGGTGGCGATGGCGCTCCCGTCTACGCGCAGTTCGACATCGACGTGACCGAGCGAGGTGCCGTCGTCGAGCCTGGCCGGTGCGCCGAACGTCCGGCCGCCGTCGGTTGAGAACGCCGCGTACGCCCGTCCCTGGTCGTTGATCGCGGTGAACCAGGCCACCACCACCTGCTGTCCGCGCGCGCTGATGGCGGGACCGTTCACGGGACAGTCGTCAATTTCCCAGTTGTCCTTGTGCACGGGCGTCCCGGCCGACCACTTGCCGTTCTGCAGCCGCGCCACGTAGATGTCGCGGATCTCCTTTGGATCCCGGTCGCGGAACGCCGCGATTACGCCGTTGGCCGTCGTGACCGTCGCGATCGGGCAGCAGTCGCAGACGCGCTCGTCGACGACCGATTCGCCCGTCTGCTTCCAGGCGCGGTCGAAGGTCGCGTAGCGCAGGCTCATCGACCCGCCGTCGTCGCCGGCCACCTCGGGCGCGGTGCCGCGGCCGTCGAGCCACAGCACGCCGAGCCCGCCGCCCGGAATGTCGAAGAGGGACGCAAACCCGTGCTGCGTCTTGGTGCCGTCGTGGTGCGGCATGAACGGGGCCGACCAGGTCTTCCCTTCGTCGTTCGACGAGGACAGCAGCAGGTCGTACGAGGTCAGGTACTCGTGGGTCTTGCGGAGCCAGTGCGCGACGAGTCGGCCGTCGGCGAGCCGGAGCACGGACGGCAGATCCGCCCAGTTGACGAACCAGTCGGTCCCCGAGGCGACACTGCGCGGCGCCGACCAGCCGGCTGGAGTTCGCTCGGCGAACTTCAGCGTGGCCGTCTTGCCGGATTCCTCGATCCAGCTCACGAGGACGCCGCGGCTCGACGTAGTCAGCTGCGGGTGCGCGCTGCCCGAGGGCACCTGCAGCGGCAGGGGCCGGACCTGGATGGCCGGCGCCTGAGACGAAACCGTGGTGACGGCCAGGGCCGCGGCAAGAAGCGTTGCGTGTGTGAGTCGCATGTCAGGGAGCATAGCATCACTTCGCGAGCGGACCTGGGCGCAGCTGGAAGCGGGCGGCCTTCGGCCGGTTCTCCTTCCCGCCCTCGAGGTGAAACATCGTTCGCGTGCCGGACGTGGACCAGAGGCCCTTGCCCTTCCAGCCGCCGTTCGGATCGTCGATCCGGCCGTCCACGTTCTTCGGGAAGAAGCCGCTCGGATAGGGAATGCGCAGCGTCACGAACCGGCCGCCAACGAACGCCAGGATCGAGTCGCTCAGATTGCCCATCACAATCGGGACGTTGCGGCCGAGACCAAACGTATCGAACCAGTCCACCCACGTGTAATAGCTGGCCTCGGCGCTGCCCGCGTCCTCGACGTCGCGAAGCTGCGGCCCGGGCAGCTGGTGCAGCGTCCATCCCTCCGGACAGTGGGCGCCGGTCGCCGACGGCCCGCGGAGCACATTGCAATTGCGCCGATCGAAACTGCCGAGGTGTCCGCTGGCGAGCGATACCCAGTAGACGCCGTCGCGATCGACGTCGCCGCCGCGCGGGCCGAACCCTGGCGCCGGCACCTGGTAGATCTCGCTGAGCGCGTCGACCGTCGGATTGCGGCCGGGCGTCACGCGGACGATGGCGCCGGGATAGCCGACGACCGTGCCCCAGACGGCGCCGTCGGCGGGACTGACCGCCACCGCGTAGAGGTTGGCCATGACGCGCGTGTCCTTGGCGGGATCGGCCGGCGCGCCGGCTTCCACGTACGCGTCGCGCCGCCCGTTGCCGCTCGTATCGACGATGAACGGCGTCCACCCCTGGGCGCGCTGCTCGTCGGCGGTCTGCTCGAACAGCCGCCGGTTCAGCCAGCCGATGACGCCCGGTCCGCCCTCGATGCCGCTGCTCATCCAGAGCGTCTGGTCGGCATCGGAAGCGAAGTTCAGATGATGCGTCGGGAAACAGGTGCTGATCAGCGTGAACGTCGCGGTCGCGGGATCGTACATCGCGAGGTGGCGATTCGACTGATCGAGCGGCACCGCTCTGGCCGAGGGGTGGTCGGATCCCTGTCTGCAGAACGCGGGGTTGTCGGCGGGGCGGGTGCGCGAGGTCAGCCAGATCCGGCCGCGCTCGTCCATCATCGGGTTGTGGGTCAGCGTGCGGCTGTCCCAGATGGGCTCCGCGCCCCAGTAAGCCGACGTTCCGTGCGGCGCCGTCCTGGACGAGGGAGTGGCCGGGTCACGCACCGGGATGAGCACGTCGCTCGCGGCGTGCGTCCTCGGATCGAGGATCGGCATCAGATCGGTGCTGTCCTCCATCGACGCGTACACCTTGCCGCCGGCATTGATGCGTGGATTGCGCCGGTCGGTGGAGACGGCGTCATGGAGGTAGGCGGTCGGACGGCTCCAGTCCCACAGCGTGACGACCAGGTTGCGCTCGAGGCCCCGCGGCCGCTCGGGTCTGGCAAACGGCAGCTCGCCGCCGGCAATCCGGTCGGTCCAGTCGGCGAACATCGAGAGCGCGCGCTGCGTATCGAGCCGGGTGATGTCGCGCGCCATCAGCGCACGCGCGCCGCCCGCTTCGAGCCGCTTCGCCCATGCGTCAACCGAACTGGAGAACGTGCCGAGCTCCTTCGGAATGGTCCGCGTCCCGGGCGTACCGAGTGCGTGGCACGATTGGCAGGCGCCGGTCTTGATGATGTTGAGCCACGCGCCCTGGCTGCTGATGCGCGGGAGCGGAAACTCGCGCCGCGCCGGCGCGTGCATCATCGAGAACCAGTACATCGCGGGGTAGTAGTCCGCGGCCGCCGCAGGCGTTGGAGCGGTAACTGCGGTGAGACTGATCGTGCGGCCGGGGGTTGCCTCGATCTTCGGCGAATCAATCAGGCCGTACCCGCGCACCCAGACGTTGTAGCGCGCGCGGGGCAGGTCCGGCACGACAAACCGGCCGCTGTCGTCGGTGACGACGATCTTGGCGAACCGGGTGGGCAGGTCGGTCGTTTCCGCGATGACCCAGACGCCCCCCTCGGGCCCGCCGCTGCCGGCGACGACGCCGCCGATGTCGTCAGCGTCGATGCTGACCGGCGGCGCGGGATTTCGCTGCGCGGCGACGCCGACCGTGGCCACCAGTGCCAGCAGCGCCGCTGTTCGCCTGACCATGGCGGCTGAAGAATAGCAGAAGCGGCGTGTCGCGACCCGATGGATGCAGAGTACGCTGTGGCCCGTGCGGCAGGGGCTGTGCTCGCGCGAGAGACGCCTCAGGCGACGAATGTATGGCCACCTATCCGGCGCACTACGAATCCGACGTCGTCCTGCGCGACGGCACCACCGTTCGTCTGCGCCCGGTTCGCTCCGACGATGCGCCTGGGCTCGGTGAGCTGTTCGGCCGTCTGTCGGACCAGAGCCTGTACCTGCGGTTTCTGGGCATTCCGGCGGGGAACACGGCGGAGATCGAGCGCCTCGTGCGCGCCGACCACGACGACGAGTTTGTCATCGTGGCGGAGGCGGGGGGGCGGCTGCGCGGCGTCGCGAGCTACCTGCGCGATCCGCGGCAGCGGGAGCGGGCCGAGGTGGCCTTCACGATTGCCGACGCGCTCCAGGGGCGCGGCCTCGGCACCCGCATGCTCGAGACGCTGGCTGCCATTGCCCGCGAGCGCGGCATCCGGACGTTCGACGCGTACGTGTCGCACGAGAACGACCTGATGATGCGCGTGTTTCTCGACTCGGGGTTCCAGATCGAGCGGCAGCTCGACAGCGGCGTCGTGCACGTGTCGCTCGGGCTCGAGATGACGCCGCTCTACGAGTCGAAGGCTGCGGAGCGGTCGCAGGCGGCGGCGGTGGCGTCGATGAAGAGCTTCTTCGACGCGCGTGCTACGGTCGTCGTCGGCGCCAACCGCGAGCGCGGCCGGATCGGCGCCGAGATCCTCCACAATATCGCCGCGGGCGGCTACACAGGGCGGCTGTCGGCGGTGCACCCGACCGCGTCCTCAATCGACGGCGTCCCCGCGTATCCGCGGGTGACCGCCGTTCCCGACGCGATCGACCTGGCGGTCATCTGCGTGCCGGCGGCGGCCGTGCCCGCCGTCGTGGATGACTGCATCGCCAAGGGGGTAAAGGCGCTCGTCGTCATCAGCGCCGGGTTCAGCGAAACCGGCCCGGAGGGGCGAGCGGCCGAGCGGCAGATCCTCGAGAAGGTCCGCACGGCGGGCATTCGCCTGATCGGCCCCAACTGCATGGGCATCATCAACACCGATCCGGCGGTCCGGCTAAACGCCACCTTCTCTCCCGTGACGCCCATCGCGGGCCGCGTCGCGTTCTCCACGCAGAGCGGCGCGCTCGGGCTGGCCATTCTCGAGTACGTCCAGCAGCTGAACCTCGGCATCTCGACGTTCGTGTCGGTCGGCAACAAGGCGGACGTGTCGGGCAACGACCTCATTCAGTACTGGGCCGACGATCCGCGTACCGACGTCATCCTGTTGTATCTCGAAAGCTTCGGCAACCCGCGGCGCTTCGCGCAGATCGCCCGGCGCGTGGCGCGGCGCAAGCCGATTGTCGCCGTGAAATCGGGGCGCTCGCCGGCTGGGGCGCGCGCCGCGTCGTCTCATACCGGTGCGCTCGCGGCGAGCGATGCCGTCGTCGACGCGCTGTTCCACCAGGCAGGCATCATCCGCACCGTCACGGTCGAAGAGCTCTTCGACGTGGCGGCGCTTCTGGCGCATCAGCCGCTGCCGGCCGGCCCGCGGATGGCCGTGCTGTCGAACGCGGGCGGCCCCGCCATCCTCGCGGCGGACGCCTGCGAAGCGCAGGGGCTGCGCCTCGCGCCGCTTGGCGCCGGCACCGTCGCGGAGCTTCGCCTCCTGCTGCCGCCGGCCGCCAGTGTCACCAACCCGGTGGACATGCTCGCCTCCGCCACGCCGGAGCAGTTCGGGCGTGCGACACGGATCCTGCTCGGCGACGACCAGGTCGACAGCCTGCTTGTGATCTTTATTCCGCCGCTCGTGACGAAGGCCGGCGAGGTGGCGCGCGCGATGGTGGCGGCGGCCGACGGCTCGGCGAAGCCGGTGCTGGCCAATTTCCTCGGGGCGCGCGGGGCGCCGCCCGACCTGGCGCCGATTCCGTCATATGCCTTTCCCGAAGCCGCCGTGGCGGCTCTGGCGCGTGTCACCGCGTACGGCGCCTGGCGGCGTCGGCCGACCGGGACCGTGCCGGCCTGTGCGGGTGTCGAGGCCCGCGCCGCGCGCGACATCATCACGACCGCCCTGGCGCGCGGCGACGGATGGCTTCCGCCGGATGAGGCGCAGGCGCTCATCGGGGCGGTCGGCATTGCCGCTGTCTCAACGCGCCTGGTCTCAACGGCCGACCAGGCCGCGGCAGCCGCGTCCAGGGCCGGGTATCCGGTTGTGTTGAAAGCGGTGGGACCGGAGATTCTGCACAAGAGCGACGTGGGGGGCGTGACGCTCGACATCGGCGACGAGCGCGCGCTGCGGAGCGCGTTCGAGACGATGAAAGGACGGCTGGGCGACACGATGACCGCGGCGCTCGTGCAGCAGATGGTCGGCGGTGGAGTAGAGCTCCTCGTCGGCGCCGTGCTCGACCCGACGTTCGGCCCGCTGGTGGCCTGCGGCAGCGGCGGGGTGCTCGTCGACCTGCTGCGCGACACCGTCTTCCGCCTGCATCCGCTCACCGAGCTGGATGCGGCGGACATGGTCGAGGGCCTCGGGAGCGTGCGGCTGCTGCGCGGGTACCGCGGGCGGCCCCGAGCCGATGAGGGCGCCGTGGTCGATGTGCTGCTCCGCGTCTCCGCGCTCCTCGAGATCTGCCCCGAGATTCAGGAGCTCGACATCAACCCGCTGAAGGTCCTCGGTCGGGGCGCGCGGGCGGTCGATGTCCGCGTTCGTGTGAGCCGGCTGGTCGTGCCGCCGTCGACGCGGCAGATCGCGTACTGAATTCGCCCCGCCGCGTCAGTGCACCGGGGGGACGCGTGTCACCTCAACTGTCGCGATGACGTCCACCTCGCTGCCGGCGAGCCAGAGCCGCCGGTCCGGCGCCACGACCATGTGGCGCACCACGCCTCCGCCCGACGGCATCGGCCATGTCTGGAACGTCTCGGCGGCCGGATCGAACCTGACCACCATATTGGGCATGGCGTTGCCTTCGACATACCAGATGATGTTCTCGACGGCGGCGATCGCGTAGGGTTGCGACAGCGGGCCGCTCGGCGAGCGCCACTCCTTCGTGCGGTCGGTGGCGGGGTCGAGTCGACCGAGGATTCCGCGCGCGTAGTCCGTGTAGTAGATGAGGTCGTCCGGCGTGATCGCGAGCCGGCGGGGTCCGGAGCCCGACCCGACGAAGAACTCGCGCGGCTGGAGCGTCGCCGGGTCGATCGTGCCGATCCGGTTCCCCATTAGCTGCGTGAAGAACGGCACCCCTTTCGAGTTGATGACGATGCCGTACGGCTCCGACCGGGCTGTGGGCATTGTCACGAACTTCATCTCACCGGTGGCCGGCACCAGGCGGCCGACCATGTTGCCCTGCTGGAGCGTGAACCAGAGCGTGCCGGTGCGGTCGAAGATCGGCGTGTGGGGGCCGCCGGCGCCCTCGGGCATCTTGTACTTCGTGACGGCGCCGGTCTTCGGATCGAGTCTGCCGAGATGGCCGTCCATCTGCCCCGTGTACCAGATCGCGCCGTCCCGGTCGGCGGTCAGACCGTGCGGGCCGACGCCGTAGGGGAGCCGCGGGTTGTCGGCCTTGAGCGGATATTCGCGGAACTGACCGGTGGCGGGGTCGAGCCGTCCCAGCCGGCTCTTCGCCTGACTCGTGTACCAGACGCCGCCGTCGGGCGCCACCGCGGGATCGTGCGGGCGCGTGCCGGCCGTCGGGATCTTCCATTCGCGAATCGACGCGTCAACCGGTCCGGCGATGCGTACGCCCGCGGGGCGCGGCGGACCGGGGAACGCCGTGGCAAGGTAGTCGGTGACGACGGCCGCGTCGGCTTTCGAGAGCGGCGTCCCGTAGGACAGCATGAACGCCATCACACGCCGCCACTCGTCGCGGCTCTTGCCGGGACCGAATGCCGGCCAGTGTCCGCCGTCGGGGCCCGCGAGTTTTTCGAGCGTGTGACAGACGACGCACGCGCGCTCGACGAGCGCCTTGCCCGGGCCCTCCGGCAGCGCCACCTGGGCCGACGCGGGGAGCGCGGAGAGCAGCACGGTCGCGCACAGTATCCGCGCGCGGAGCGAGAGCGGCGTCACGGGCACCTCCAGGCGGTCCATTGTAAACTGCACTGAGTCCATGGCCCAGCCCGCACCCTCCCTGAAATTCGCCGCGCTCCACGTCGGTCCGTACCGCCGCTATTTTCCGCTCTGCCTGCTGTCGATGACGGCCGACAACATCGAGCACGTCATCAGCTACTGGGTGATGTTCCAGGCGTTTCATTCACCCGCGCTGGCCGGATTCGCGGTGATCAGCCACTGGGTGCCGTTTCTGCTGTTCTCGTTCCACATGGGCGCGATGGCCGATCGATACGACTGCCGCAAGCTGATCCAGATTTCGCAGCTGCTGTACGTCGTGGCGTCGGTGACATGGGGTGTGCTGTTTCTTTCTGGTTCGCTGCAGATGTGGCACGCGGTGGTCATTCTCCTCGTGCATGGGGCGGCCGGAGTGATCGCGGCGCCGGCGCAGCAGCTCATCATCCACGACATGGTGCCGCTCGAGCATCTGCCGAGCGCCATTCGCCTGTTTGCAAGCAGCCGCTATCTGTCGATTCTGCTCGGGCCGGCGGTAGGGGGCGGGCTGATGCTCGCCCTCGGCCCGGCCTGGGGCCTGCTGGCCAATGCGCTGATTTACCTGCCCTTCAGCCTCTTCCTGTTCCGCGCGCCCTTCACGGGCCATACGACCCACGGGGTGCAGCATGGGGGGCGGCCGTTCGGTCTGGCCGACGTCTGGGGCGTACTGGCGACCGTACGCACCGAGCCGCGGATCATGACGATGATCGTGCTGGCCGCGGCCTCGTCCTTCTTTGTCGGGAACGCGTTCCAGGCGCAGATGCCCGAATACGCCCAGTATCTCGGGGCCGACGACACCGGCGCGCGGTACACCGTGCTGCTGGCGGCCAACGCGGCGGGTGCGGTCCTCGGCGTCGTGCTGCTCGAGACCTCGGCGCTGCTGCCGATGACGGCGCGCAGCGCCATTGTCTGCGCGGCGCTCTGGGCGATCTGCATGGGGTTGTTCCCGATGACGGGCAACTACGTCGCTGCGGTCGTGCTCCTCGTGGTCGCCGGCGTCTTCAGCATCGCGTTCACCTCGATGGCGCAGACGGTGGTGCAGATGCTCGCCCCCTCGCGCGTGCGCGGCGCCGTCGTCGGCCTGTTCACCACCGCGATGATGGGCATGCGCGCCGGCGCGGGCGTCACCATCGGCGTCCTGGGCGCGTTCATGGGCGTGCGCCTCTCGCTCGAGCTGTCGTCGCTGATGGTGCTGCTGTTCTCGGTCGGGTTGTACGTGCGCGAGGCGCGGCTGTCGCCGCGCCTCGGGGCGCCGCTCGTGCCCGATCGCGAGTCGGTGTGAGCGTGACTATTCATCTTCTGGAGGGCAGCATGCGGAAGCGGTTGCAGGCGGCAGTCGTGCTGTGCGCGGGCGCGCTTGTCGTGCAGGCGCAGGGGAACCAGCCGCCGGACCGGCCGGCGGTGACCGTCCGCGGCCAGACGTATACGCCGCGATCCATCCTGGCCCGGAACATGGGCACCGAGGTGGATCAGACGACGGCGTTCGTGCCGCACAAGGTGGTGGGGAACATCTATTACGTCGGCACTCGGACGCTGAGCTCGTTCCTGATCGCGACGCCGCAGGGCCACATCCTCATCAACACAACCTACGAGCGGAACGTCCCGACGATCGAGAAATCGGTCGGCCAGCTCGGATTCAAGTTCTCGGACGTCAAGATCGTGCTCGGCACGCACGCGCACGGCGATCACCAGGAGGGAGACGCCCTGACCAGGCAGATGACCAGCGCGCAGGTGATGGCGATGGCCGAGGACGTGCCGGCGCTCCAGGCGATGAAGCCCGGCGGCAAGGAGCATCCTGTCGATCGTGTGTTGCACGACGGCGACTCGGTGGCGCTCGGCGGCACGACGCTCGTGGCGCATCTCACGGCCGGGCACACGCGGGGGTGCACCACCTGGACGACGCGCGTCCAGGAAGGGGCGCGGACCTACAACGTGGTGATCCACTGCAGCCTGCGCGCGCCCAATATGCTGACGAGGGAGGTCGTGGCCGAGTTCAATCGGACCTTCACGATCGTCCGGCCGTTGCCGTGCGACGTGCCACTCGGCGACCATCCGGCGCAGTACAACATGCAGGCCAAGCACGCGAAGCTCGCATCCGGCGGCGCGAACCCCTTTGTCGATCCGGACAACTGCGATCTCGAGACCGACATTCAGGAAGCGATGTTCCGCGCGGCGCTGGCGGATCAGCCGAAATAGCCTGGACCGCGACCACAGAGTCGCGTTTGACAGTGCCTCCGCGGAGGCGTAAGTTCGTACCTGCCTAATCTCCGCGTCACGCGCGGGGAGCGGGGGACCCAACCGAAGGCTGCGGCCTTCAGGGGCGCATTGGCGATTGCCATAGGACACTTCCGAGTCCGAGCCCGTCAGCTAACCCCGTCGGCGTAAACGGAAGCGCGGTCTGGAGCCTCGGGCGGCCAGCCTGCGACTTCTCCAAGGCCCGGCCATGCCTCAGGAAGGCGTACTCTCGCACGTCAAGCGGCTCCTCGTCGGCGATCCCATCCCGTCGCATCTCGCGCATCACGAGCGGCTGTCGCGCGTGACAGGTCTTGCCGTCCTCTCGTCCGACCCGCTGTCGTCGGTGGCGTATGCCACCGAGGAGATTCTGCGTGTGCTCGTCCTTGTGGGCGTCGGCGCGCTCGGTCTGGTGCAGCCGATTGCCCTGGTGATTGCGGCGATCCTCGCCCTCGTGGTCTTCTCCTACCGGCAAACGATTCATGCGTATCCCGGTGGCGGCGGGGCGTACCTCGTGGCCAAGGACAACCTCGGCGAGCTTCCCGCCCTCGTAGCGGCCGGCGCGCTGCTCATCGATTACGTACTGACGGTGGCGGTCAGCATTGCGGCCGGCGTCGCCGCCATCACGTCGGCGCTGCCGGCCTGGCATGTCAACCGGGTCGAGCTGACCGCCGGGCTCGTGGTGGTGCTGATGCTTGGCAACCTGCGCGGGGTTCGCGAGTCGGGGCGCATCTTCGCGGTGCCGACGTATTTGTTCATCGTGGCGCTACTGGCATTGGTGGGCGTCGGTGTCTGGCACGTGGCCGCAGGCACGGCGGTGCCGCTGGCCGCCCCGCCGCCGCCAATCGCTGCCGCCGGCGCGCCACTCACGCTGTTTCTGCTGCTGACCGCGTTTGCCAACGGGTGTACGGCGATGACGGGTGTTGAAGCCGTCTCGAACGGGGTGCCTGCTTTCAAGCCGCCGGAGGCACAGAACGCCGCAGGGACGATGATCGCCATGGCGGTGCTGTCGATCGCGATGTTCGTGGGGATCACGTTGCTCGCCCGCGCCTATGACGTGGTGCCCAGCGCACAGGAGACGGTCGTATCGCAGATCGCGCGCGCGGTGTTCCAGGGGCGCGGCGCGGCCTACTACCTGGTACAAGCGGCGACGATGCTCATTCTCGTGCTGGCGGCGAATACGGCCTATGCGGATTTTCCGCGGCTGGCCTCCCTCCTCGCGCGCGACCGGTACCTGCCGCGTCAACTGATGAACCAGGGCGATCGCCTCGCGTTCTCCAACGGCATCATCGGGCTCAGCGTGTTCGCCGTGTTGCTGCTCGTGGCCTACGGTGGCGACACGCACTCGCTCATTCCGCTGTACATGATCGGCGTGTTCGTCTCGTTCACCATGTCGCAGGCCGGCATGGTGCTGCGCTGGCGCCGCATGGGCGGTCCCGGCTGGCAGACGAGCGCGGTCATCAACGGATTCGGGGCGCTCGTCACGGGCGTCGTGCTCGTCGTCGTTGCGGTGACGAAGGCGCGCGAAGGCGCCTGGATCGTGCTCGTGCTCATCCCGATGCACGTTGTCTTCTTCCGGGTGACGCGTCGGCACTACGACCTGGTGGCCGAGCAATTGTCGCTGAAGCACTGGGTGCCGCGGCCGCGGCGCAACACGGTACTCGTGCCGATCAGCGGCGTTCATCGGGCGGTCGTGGCGGCGATCGACTACGCGAGGACGCTGTCAGCGGACGTGCGGGCAGTGTACGTGAACATCGACGCGGCCGCGACCAGTCAGCTGGAGCGAGAGTGGGCGCAGTGGGGGCAGGGGGTGCGTCTTGTGGTGCTGGAGTCGCCGTACCGCTCGCTGATGGAGCCGCTCCTGGAGTACATCGGGCGCATCGGCGTCGAGCGGCCCGAGGACTTCCTGACCGTCGTGCTGCCCGAGTTCGTGCCCGCGCGCTGGTGGCACCATCTGTTCCACAACCAGCGGGCGCTGCTGATCAAGGGGTCGCTCCTGTTCATGCCGAACACGGTGGTGACGAGCGTCCCGTTTCACCTTGCGCGATGAGGCGCCCGGTGGCGCACGAAGAAGGACGCGCAGGAGCGCTGTGGGGGAGGGGACCCGGGAAAGCAGGCGGATCCGCCGGCGTCTTCGCCGGGCGGCACCCGCCCTCCGTACGCAGGCCGGGCGCCGCGGCGCTCACGATCGGGGCGCCGCGGCATCCGGCGGGACGTTGGCGAGACGTTACTGTCCGGGGAACCCCTGGGCTGCGGCTTCCGGACCGCCCTGAATGAAGAGCGGCTTGTCGCGCGAGTCGGCCTTGGAGATGCGCGACAGCGCGCCGCGGC
>JACQZV010000016.1 GCA_016213695.1 Acidobacteriota bacterium
CATCGAGGCGCGCACCGCGGCACCCTCGAGCAGCTCGGAGACGATGTACGGCGAGCCCTCGTGGGTGCCGATGTCGTGAACCGCCAGAATGTTCGTGTGATTCAGCGCCGCGGTCGCGCGCGCGGTAGACCTCGCCCATGCCGCCCGCACCGAGCGCGGACTGGATTTCGTACGGACCGAGACGCGTACCTGGATCGAGGCTCATCGTGGACGGGAGACGGGCGGATTATGTCGTGCGAGGGTGCGACGGTGCGTCCGGGGTGCGAGGGTGCGTCCGACGTGCGAGGGCCGGCTAATCCTGGCCTTCGGTCCTGGCTTTCCGAGCGGCCAGCGCGGCTTCGAGCATCGGAATCTGGGCCGAGTCCTTCGGGCGCTTCGCCGCCCGCTTGCTGACGATGACCCGCTCGAGGGGCAGGACTCTGACTCGGACGCCGTCGAGCGCGTACTCGCGTGCGCCTGCGTACTCCCGCTCGAACGATTCGAGCCCGGAGGCGGTCACCACCACATCAACCCGATCGAGTCCCTCACCGCCGAGTGCGGGCGGCTGCAACCCGAAGCCGGCGGTGTACACCCCGCCAGACCGGCGCGCCGCCTCGCGAAGACGGTCCTCATCAATTCGCCCGAACCAGAGATCGAGATCCTGCGTGGTGCCGGGCGCGCCTTCGATGAGCGCAGCCCCCATCCCGACAATCAGGTAGCGGATGCCGAGATCGTTGAGCGCCTCGAGTAAAGCGCGCTCAGCCCTGGTGAGGACGATGTCGAACACGGGTCAGACCGCGATGGAGGCGCTCGGCAGGCGTGAGCTCGAGGCAACGAAGAGCGTGGTAGACATCGCCGGGATCCACACCGGGATTCGCGTTCGCGATAGCGTGGGCCTCGCGCCACAGGCCTTCGCTGTGACGCACCCAGGCCTGCTCATCCCCGGCCGCGCCCGCGATATTCGACTTACCGGCGTTCATTGCACTCATGATGCCACACCTCGTCGCAGTCGCCAGGTCACCCGGTCGCCTACGCACGGCAGACGCGGAACGTCCGCGTACGCGATGCCTCCCGCTGACGTCGAACGGGAATCAGGTGCGGGACATCCCCTGTTGCAGCCCCTCGATGAAGGCGTCGATATTCTTCCGGGCAATCCGGTCGAGCAGCCCCTGTGGCCCGAATGCCGCCAGCGTGCCCGAAATCGTCACGTCCGCCTGCCAGCGCACCGTCGTTTCCCCCTGGCGCGGGCCGGATCCTTCCGGGCCCGGCGAAGACTCGAGCGTGAAGCTCGTCACCATGTCGACGACGCTCGCGAGGCCGGTGCCCTTGCCGACAACGGTCGTGCTGACCGGCGGCTGGCGATCCCGGATCGCCAGCTTCATGACCACGTCCCCCTTGATGTGCGAAATACCCACCCGTGCGGTCACCGTGAAATGGTCGTCGTCTTCGATGACCACGTTCGTGACGTCGGGCATGTGCCGGCTCACCGTCCGCGGATCGGTGAGGAACGCGTAGACCTCGTATTGTGTCGCGACAATAGTGAATCGACCGTCCAGGTGCATCCTGATCCCCTCGCGCCGGCTAGTGTATATACTTCCGGCATGATCACCGACCACATCAGGTGCGCCTTGTTGCCCGTCGCTGTGCTGCTCGCCGCCGCGTTCGGCTGTACGTCGGCGCCCGCAGAGCCGCCGGCACCGACAGAGGTGCGCGTGCTCAGCTCGAACGGCGTCAAGTCGGTCATCGATGACCTGCGGCCGGAGATCGAGCGCGCCGTCGGCCACGCCCTGTCCATCGAGTTCAGCACGGCCGCATCGCTCAAGACGAAGATCGAGGGCGGCGAGGCGTTCGATGTCGCCATCCTGACGCCGGCACTGATCGACAACCTGATCGCGCAGGGGAAGGTGGCCGCCGACTCGCGCACCGATGTGGCCCGGGCCGGCGTCGGCGTGGGCACCAGACAGGGCGCGCCGGCAGTCGACATCAGCACGCCGGAGGCCCTGAAGAGCACGCTGCTCAAGGCCCGGTCCGTCACGTTCACCGCCGAAGGCCAGAGCCGGACGACGATCGACCGGGCGTTCGACACACTGGGCATCGCCGACGCGATGCGCCCCAAGATCATCCTGAAGGGGCCTGGAGAATCGCCCGAGGCCGTGGCGTCGGGCGACGCGGAGATGGTCATCACGCTGATGAGCGAGATTCTTCCCGTTCCCGGGATCCAGCTCGTCGGACCGTTACCGGCGGCCCTCCAGGGCTATGTGTCGTTTACGGCCGGACGCAGTTCGACGGCCAGGGACGCCGGCGCGGCCAACGCGCTGCTCCGATATCTGTCCGACCCGGCGGTGGCTGCCGCGATGAAAGCCCACGGCCTCGACGCGGCGGCGGCCGGCGCGCCTTCCACGCGCTGAAGGTCAGCTGCTAGACGTGCACCGTGCCGACCATGCGCCCGTGCGCGCGGTCGAGAGCGACCGCCCACGCGCGCCGGAACAGGACGCCGGCAAGGTGGCGCTTGTACTCCACTGAGCCCCGCGTGTCCTCGAAGGGCTGTGCCGCCTCGCGCACGAGCGGCTCCGCCCGGCTCACCTCGTCGCCCGCTTCGGTGCTTCCCCGCAATAGCTCCTCGGCCGCCCGCACGCGAATGGGCGTCGGACCGAGCGCGCCGAGACTGATCGCCGCCTGCCGCACACGGGCGCCGTCGAGCGCGACCTGCACGCCGACGCTGGCCACCGCGAAATCGCCGGCCCGCTTCTCGAACTTGACGTACGCTCCGCCACCGGGCTGTGGAGGAATCCTCACCGCGAGCCCGGTCACGATCTCGTTGACGTGAAGCGCAGTCGTGTAGGCGTCGACGATAAATCTGTCCAGCGCGATCGCGCGCGTGCCGCCCGGACCAGCCACGGTGACCTCGGTGTCGAGTGCCATCAGCGCCGCCGGCCAGTCGCCCGCCGGGTCCGCATGCGCGAGGCTCCCGGCCACGGTGCCTCGGTTGCGCACCTGCACGTCGGCCGTCTGCGCGGCCGCGTCCCACATCAGCGGAACCTCGTCGCGCACGACCGGCGAGGCCAGGACATCGGCGTGGCGGCAGAGGGCGCCGATGACCAGCCGGTCGCCGTCTCGGCGCAGGCCGCTCAGCCCCTCGACCCGGTTGATGTCGATGAGGTACCGCGGGCCGGCGATCCGCAGCTTCATCATCGGCAGCAGACTTTGTCCGCCGGCGAGGATCTTGGCGTCGTCACCGTAGCGGCCGAGCAGCGCCAGTGCCTCCTCCAGAGTGCGCGGCGCGAAATAGTCGAACTCCGCGGGATACACTCAGATCTCCAGATGACGATCGACGTTTTCAATCACATCATCACGCCGCGGTACCGCGACGCGCGGCTCAAGGCGGCGCCGCCGCAGATGCGGCTGGCCGACCAGGAGCGCGCCATGCCGGCGCTTTTCGATCTCGAGGCGCGGTTTCGCGCCATGGATACCGCCGGCCCGGGCTACGTGCAGATCATCAACACCGCCAACCCGCCGGTGGAGAACGTCGCCGGTCCCCGGGAGGCGCTCGAACTGTCGCGCATCGCAAACGACGAGATGGCGGAGCTCGTCGCACGGCATCCCGACCGCTTCGTGGCTGCCGCCGCCTGTCTCCCGCTCAACGACATCGATGCCGCTCTCGGCGAGCTCGACCGCGCCATTCACCAGCTCGGCTTCCGCGGCGTCCAGATCTACACCGACGTCAACGGCACGGCGCTGGACGACCCGCGGTTCGCGCCGCTGTTCCAGCAGATCGCCGGGCTGGACATTCCCGTGCTGCTGCACCCGGTCCGCGGGCCCGAGCGTGCCGACTACCCGGCCGACGACGCCAGCCGCTTCGATGCGTGGCGGATCATCGGGTGGCTCTACGACACGACGGCGGCCATGATGCGGCTCGTGATGTCCGGCCTGTTCGACCGCCACCCGGACATCAGAATCGTGACGCATCACCTCGGCGGCTTCGCGCCCTACGCGTCGGAGCGGATCCGGGAGGGGTACGACAAGCTCCTGAAGGCCGCCCGTGCGAGGAACGAGCCGGTCACGCTCACGAGACATCCGTACGAGTATTTCCATCAGTTCTACGCCGACACCATCACGATCGGCTCGGTCCCTGCGCTGCGCTGCGGCATCGACTTCTTCGGCGCCGACCGCGTCCTGTTCGCCACCGACATGCCCTTCGACACGCAGGGCGGACTCAAGTACATCGAGGTCGCGCTCCGGGCCATGGAGCAAATCGACCTGCCCGCGGGCGACAAGGCGAAGATCATGGACCAGAACGCACGCCGCGTGTTTCGTCTCCCTGCATCAGCGTCCATATGCGCTCCGGCGTGAGCGGCAGGTGCCGCACGGTCACGCCGAACGGCGCCAGCGCATCCTCGACGGCGCTCGCAATCGCGGCCGGCGACGGAATCGCCGCCCCCTCGCCCGCCGCCTTCTGGCCGAACGTGGTGAACGGGTCGAGCACCGGACAGTGCTCGATCTCGATATGCGGCGTTTCCAGCGTCGTGGACTTGCCGTAGTCGAGCAGCGTCAGCGTCAGCAGCTGACCGTCCGGACCGTAGACGAATCCCTCCCCGAGCGCCACCGAGATGCCGTGTGCCGCGGATCCGTAAATCTGGCCGTCCACCACGGACGGGTTGATCATCGTGCCGTTGTCGCTGACGATCACGTACCGCAGCACCCGCACGCGCCCCGTCTCCGCATCGACGTCGACAACCGCCGCATGCGCCGCGGCGGAGAACGTGTACTGGGCCCGCACGCGCCCCTCGGCATCGGGCAGCATGAGCGGGTCGGCATGCGGATGGCTGTGGTAATAGGTCGCCTGCAGGCCCGGCTCGAACCCGGGCGGGAGCTGCGCCTGGTTGGCGTAGGCGATCCTGCCGAGGTCGGCGAACGAGATCTGAGCGCCGGGTCCGCTCGCGACGGCTTCGTCCCCCGCTTGCGGAACCCGGCCCACGTGCACTTCACCAGGCACGATCCGCCCTACGCACACCTTGCCCTCGGCAATCGACAGCGTGCCCTTCTCCGCCTTCAGCAGATGCGCGGCGAGCGTCAGTACCTTGTCGCGCAGGCGTGTGGCCGCGCCGTGCACGGCGCCGACGTCGTAGAGATGAAAGTTGTTGCCACTGTTGGACGATGAGACGCCCCAGGGCGACAGCGCCGAATCAAACGTGCCGGCCAGGGAGATCCGTTCGGGCGCCACGCCGAGCACGTCGGCAATGATCTGCGCCGCGGTCGTCTCGTGCGCCTGCCCGCAGCTCGGCGAGCCGAGCGTGAAGACGACCGAGCCGTTCTTCTCGATCTTGATGGTCGCCCCTTCCACACCCCCGGCGCCCGGCATCTGTTTCGACTGCGGGAAGATCGCCATGTCGCGCGCCGCATTCCGGCCGCCCGGCTCCACGCCAATCACCACGCCGATGCCGATCAATCGACTCGACGGCGCCGCGCCTCGACGTGATGCCTCCTGCTGCCGCCGGACCTCTGCGTAATCGACCTTCTCCAGCACCCGGTCCAGCAATGCCTGGTAGTCGCCGCTGCCGTAGATGTTGCCGTTCGGGGTCGTGTACGGAAACTGGTCGGCCGCAATCAGGTTCCGCCGCCGCACGTCGATCGCGTCGAGGCCGAGCTCGCGCGCGATCCGGTCCATCAGGCGCTCCCACACGAAGCACATGCCCGGCTTCCCGATGCCGCGGTTGGGCACGACCGGACACTTGTTCGTGAGCACCGAGCGCCCCTCGAGCCGCAGGTGCTGCACCTTGTAGGTGTTGAACAGGTTGTTCAGCTTGTTGGTGAAGTGGATGGTCAGCGTGCTCACCGACCCGCCCACATCGTCGGTGTCGCGAATCCGGACGCCGAGCACTTCCCCGTCCGCCTTGACCGCCGCTTCGACGTCGAACTCCTGCTCGCACGAGTGGCCGCCCGCCATCATGTGCTCGCTGCGGTCCTCGATCCACTTCACGGGCCGGCGCGTCTGCACCGCCATCAGCGCGGTCAGCACGGCGTACTTGCGGATGAGATGGATCTTCTGGCCGAAGCCGCCGCCGACGTCGGGCACGATCACGCGGACGTTGTCGAGGCCGAGGGCTTCCGAGATCGCCTCGTAGATCACGTCTGGCGACTGGGAGTTGCACCAGATCGTCAGCCGCTCGGGCGTCGATTCGGCCAGACATGCAAACGGTTCCAGCGGCGTCGAGCTGTAACGATGGATCGTCAGGCGCTCGGTGACGCTGCGGTCGGCCCTGGCGAAAGCGGCATCGACGTCGCCGAACGCCACGTGTCCCTGCCAGGCGACGTTGCCGCCGAGCTCGTCGTACAGCGCGGGCGCCGACGCGGCCGCGGCGTCCGCCGTCGTCACGACCGCGGGGAGCGGATCGTAGGCCACGTCGATA
>JACQZV010000128.1 GCA_016213695.1 Acidobacteriota bacterium
CGTCCGCCTTCGCCTCGGGCGCCACCTGGGCTACAAGAACACCAAATATCTGGCTCGCGTCGTCGTGACGGACCGCCGGGACCTGTACCGGAAGGGCCGCGGCACGTGGTACGGCGGGATTTGACGCGGCGCGGCGGCGTCACGGTCCGGGACATCACTGAAAGCGCCTCGAACTCTCCTTGACCGGCGCCGCGGAAGCGAAGTAGCGTCCGCCACATGACCAGCAGCCGCCGCGAGTTCTTTCAGTTCCTCGCCGCCAGCACCGTGCTCACGCCGTCGGTTCGCGCGTGGGCGCAGCAGCTGGCCGTGTCGCACGAACCTGCGGCGCTGATGCGCGCCCTGGACGCCCTGCAGGTGATGGACTTCGAGGCGGCCGCCCGGCGCGCGCTGGCCCCGGCGCACTGGGGCTACATGGCGAGCGGCGTGGACGACGACCTCACGCTCAAGGTGAATGTCGAGGCGTTCAGGCACATTCAGATGAAGCCGCGGCGGCTCGTGGACGTGTCCAAACCGGACCTGGCCACGGACGTGTTCGGCGTCCGGTGGGAGACGCCGCTCTTCATCTGTCCCGTGGGCGGACAGCGGGCGTTTCATGCCGACGGCGAGCTGGCCACGGCGCGCGCCGCGAAAGCCAGGCGCCATACGATGATCCTGTCGAACGTCTCGACCTACTCGGTCGAGGAGGTGGCGAAGACGCTCGGGACGCCGCCCTGGCAGCAGCTGTACATGCCGCTCAAGTGGGACGAGACGGTGAAGATGGTGAAGCGCATCGAAGATGCCGGCTGCCCGGTGCTCGTGTGGACGGTCGATCTGCTCGCCGGGCGCAACACGCCGACGATGACGCGCTTTGCCCGCGAAGACACGCGCGACTGCGTCGCCTGCCACGTCAAGGGCGCGGGCGTGCCGGTGCACCGGCCGATGTACGACGGCCTTGAAGGCCGCTTCAACCCGCCCGACGCCACGTGGGCGACCTTCGATCGGCTGAAGGCGCTGACGCGCATGAAGGTGGTCCTGAAAGGAATCGACAGCGCGGAGGATGCGCAGCTCGCGGTGCAGCACGGCGTCGACGGCCTCGTCGTCTCCAATCACGGCGGGCGCGCGACCGAAACCCTGCGCGGGACGATCGACTGCCTGCCCGAAGTGGTCCAGGCGGTCAAAGGCCGCGTCCCGGTGTTCCTCGACGGCGGCGTCCGCCACGGCACCGACATCTACAAGGCGCTCGCCTCGGGAGCCCGCGGTGTCGGCATCGGACGTCCCTACATCTGGGGCCTGTCGGCGTTCGGCCAGGAAGGCGTCGAGCGGGTACTCGAGATCCTGCGCGCCGAGCTCACGATGACGATGAAGCAGATGGGCACGCCGACCGTCAGGGACATCACGGCGGCGCGCGTCGTGCGCGCCTCGTAGAATCGGCGTCTCCAGACAGTCATGGCAGACAGCGAGCTGGTTGCGCACCTGATGCGACGGGGCGGGTTCGGCGCCACCCCGGCGGACGTCGCCCGGTTCGAGGCCGCCCCCGTCTCCGCCGTGGTCGATTACCTCGTGGATTACGACCGCGTGCCCGACGACGTGGACTCGAAGATCGGGCAGAGCGCCTACGTCGGCGTCACCGCGGGCGCCGGCGCCTTTTCCCCGGACACGAACATCGAGCACGCGCGGCAGCGGTGGCTGTTCCGCATGGTGCACTCGCAGCGCCCGCTCCAGGAGAAGATGGCGCTCTTCTGGCACAACCACTTCGCCACCGCGTACAGCAAGATCGCTGGAGCCGTCGGCAGCGTCCACGGCACGAAGATGATGGCGCTCACCCGGGGCGCCCTGCCGGGGCCGCCGGGACAGATCGAACTCCTCCGCGAGTACGCCCTCGACAGCTTCCAGACGCTGCTCTTCGAAATCGCCAGGGATCCGGCGATGGTGGTCTGGCTCGATGGCCGGACAAACTTCCGTGCGCGGCCCCAGGAGAACTTCGCGCGGGAGATCATGGAGCTGTTCACGTGGGGCGTGGGCAACTACACCGAGCAGGACGTCTACGCCGCAGCCCGCGTCTTCACCGGCTGGAACCTGAGCGCGCGGCAGGGCCCGGCCAACAACAACGATCCGGGCGCGTACTATCAGTTCTTCTACAACCCGAACCAGCACGACGCGTCGGCCAAGCGCTTCTCGTTTCAGATTTACCCCGGGGGCGACAAGACGATCCCCGCGCGCCCGGCCGCCGACGGCTTGCGGGACGGGATGGACCTCATTGCGGCGCTGGCCGGGCACCCCGAAACGGCGAAGCGGCTCGCGCGCAAGCTCTGGGGGTTCTTCATCAGCGAGATGGAGTCGCCGGATCCACGCTTCGTCGACGCGGTCGCCGGCGCGTATCTGGCCAACGACACCCGCATGAAACCGGTCATCCGGTACATCTTCGGCTCGCCCTGGATGCTGGACGCTGCCCGGCGGTGGACGCGGTATGCGTGGCCGGCCGAGTACGTCGCGCGCGCGATCCGTGAGGTCGGCTGGACGGGCCTGTCGGTTGACTCCGCGCGCACGCCGCTCACCAACATGGGCCAGACGCTCTTCGAGCCGCCGGATGTGGCGGGCTGGTCGCTCGGCACCGGCTGGATTTCCACCGGCGCGATGCTGGCGCGCATGAACTGGGCCGCGACGCTGGCGTCGAATCAGCGGTTCAACCTGTCGCGCGCCGCCGCCGCGGCGCGGCGGACGCCGGACGACTTCATGGGGTTTTTCCTGGGCCGGCTGACGCCGGCGCCGATCGACAGCGTCCCCTACGATGCCCTGATGGCCTATCTGGCGGGCGGCGCGTCGTGGCCCGCCAGCGATGCGGATCTCGTGGCCAAGTCGGCCGGCCTGGCGAAGCTCCTGGTGGGCTCGTCGGAGTATCAGTTCATCTAAGGGGCGCGATGAAGATTTCCCGACGGGCGTTTGTGCGCGACGGCGTGACGGCCTTCACCGTCGGCTTCGCCGCGCCGGCCTTCCTGAACGACATCGCGCGGGCGCAGGGCGCCCGGTCCCGCAACCTCGTCGTGGTCTACCTGAGCGGCGGCAACGACGCGCTGAGCACGATCGTCCCGTACCAGGACCCGTTCTACTACAGCCGTCGTCCCGCGATTGCGATTCCCCCCGGGCAGGTCCTCCAGATCGGCAGCGACTCCGGCGGCAGGACGCTCGGCCTGCACCCGCGCCTGACGGGGCTGCGGACGATCTTCAACGAGGGGCGGCTGGCGATCGTCCAGCGCACCGGCTACGCGAACTCGAGCCGGTCGCACTTCCAGGGCGTCGATATCTGGGGCACGGCGGATCCGCGTTCCCCGACCGGGCTGGGATGGCTGGGACGGTATCTCGATACGCTGCCCTCGCCGGTGGATCCGCTCGCCGGCTGGAACGCGACGCGCGACACCCCGCGCGCGCTCGTGGCGCGGACCGTGGGCGTGCCCGCGATTCCAGACGTGCGCCTCTACAGCCTCTCCAGTCCGAATACCCCGGCCGAGGCGGCCCGCGAGCGCGCGGCCGCGACGGAGATGACGTCGTACGCCCCGGCCGATCGTCCGCACCTGGCACTCGTCAACGGCTCGGCGCTCAGCGCGCTCAGCACCCTCGATCGCGTGGCCGTGGTGGGAACCTACGCGCCCACCGTCACCTATCCGAATAACGGGTTCGCGCTGGCGCTTCGCACGGTCGCCGGGTCGATCGTGCGCGGGATTGGCACCCGGGTGTACTGGGTATCGACAGGCGGGTTCGACACGCACGCCGGGCAGGGCGTTGCCGGTGGCGGCGCGTACGCGACGCTGATGAGCACCTTCGGCGACGGCCTGGCAGCGTTCTATGCCGACCTGCGCAACCAGGGGCTGCTCAACGACACGCTGATCCTGCAGTTCTCGGAGTTCGGCCGGCGCATTTCGGAGAACGGCAGCGAAGGCACCGACCATGGCGCCGGCGGTGTGATGATGGCCATTGGCGGCAGCGTGCGCGGCGGCCTGTACGGGACGGCGGCATCGCTCGATCCGAGCCCGTCCAATCCCTTGCTCGAAAACAACGGCGCCGACATCCGGTTCGAAACCGACTTCCGCGCCGTGTACGCGCGCGTGCTCGAGGGTTGGCTCGGCACCAATTCGACGAGTATTCTCGGCGGCAACTTTCTCGCGAACGCGCCCGCGATCATCTGATGCCACGTCCTGATCCGCGGCGTGGACGAGGGGCGTGCTCACGCCGCTCACAGCTGCGCCACAGCCAACCGCTGCCCGCTGCAGGCGGAAAGGCATGAGCCGCACATGACTCTTGAGCGCGATCGGGCTGCGAGATAGCATGCATCCGATCGGGCCACATCTTGACCAGGTCTGGGGCGGGTGTCATCGACCGGGCGCTCATCCCCCGCACGTTGGAGGCAGACTCAACAGGAGGCATCCCATGCGCAGGACGAGTTTCTCTGTATTCGGGGGCGCGTTGCTGCTGTTCGCCGGGGTCGCAGCGGCTGGGGCGCAGGACCAGGGCAACACGAAGAAGCCACCGAAGCAGACCCCGGACCGCGGCATCGACGACGCCGACGGACTGCCGCCGGGCCAGGAGAAGAAGCTCGGAGAGCGAAACACGGAGGCGGTCACCGTGACCACGCTGCCGAGCGGCGTCATCATGGCGCAGCTCGACGAGTCGTTCGAGGATGCCCTCGTGGTGACGCGGGACGCCGACGGCACGATTCGCTACACGTGCCTGCACGGCCTGCCCGTGGCAGCACGGCACGCCATCGCGGCACCGCAGCCGCAGCCCGTCTCGATCGCACCGGCGCTGGAGGAGCAGTAGCGATGCGCCCGGCGATTTTTCGGGCCTTGCGTCGTGCAGCGTGCGTCCTGGCCGCACTCGCCGCGTCGGCGTCCCCGGCGGCCGCCGACGCCAACATCGTGGTCGTCAACAACAACGCCCCGGGCGTCGGTTTCAACGATCCGACACCGGCGGTCCCGGTCGGCGGCAATGCCGGAACGACGGTCGGGCAGCAGCGGCTCCTCGCGTTTCAACATGCGGCGGCCCTGTGGGGAGCGAGCCTTGACAGTCCAGTCGAGATCCGCGTGCTGGCGTCGTTCGAGCCGCTGTCGTGCACGCCGTCTACCGCCGTGCTCGGTTCGGCGGGCAGCATGTTCATCTTCAGCGGCTTTGGCAGCATCGGCTCGTTCCCCGGGCCCGTGCTTCCGAACGTCTGGCACCACGCGGCGCTGGCCGACAAGCGCGCGGGGGTCGAGCTCAATCCCGGGGAGTCCGACATCCGGGCGAGGTTCAACAGCAACCTCGGCCAGCCCAGCTGTCTTGCCGGAACCACCTGGTACTACGGACTCGACACGAATCAGACGGCGGACCAGATCGACCTGGTGACGGTGCTCCTGCACGAATTCGCCCACGGCCTGGGGTTTTCACAGTTCGCCAATCTGACGACGGGCGCGCGGATCCAGGATCAGGGCGACGTCTACGGCGCGAAGCTGCTCGACACGTCGACGTTCAAGTACTGGAACGAGATGTCCGACACTGAGCGCGCCACCTCGGCACTCAACGCGCGGCGCGTCGTGTGGGACGGAGCGGGTGTGCATGCGGCCGTTCCGGACGTCCTGGCGCTTGGGACGCCGATCCTGACCGTGTCCTCGCCGCTCTCGATCGCCGGGATCTACGCGGTTGGCGCTGCGAGCTTCGGACCCCCCTTGTCGTCGTCAGGTCTGAGCGGGACCATCGTCCGAGCGCTCGACGGTGGGACGTCGACGACCGACGCCTGCTCCACGGTGACCAACGCGGCCGAGGTGGCCGGCCGGATCGCGCTGGTCGATCGCGGCACCTGCACGTTCGTGGTCAAGGCGCAGAACGCGCAGGCGGCCGGCGCCATCGCGATGATCGTTGCCGACAACGCGGCGGGCGCTCCGCCGGCGGGACTCGGCGGCGTGGACCCCACGATCACGATACCGTCGGTGCGAATCACGCTGACCGACGGCAATACGATCAAGGCGCAGCTCGCAGCCGGCGTGTCGGCGGTGCTGGGCCTCGATCTGTCGCTGCGGTCGGGCGCCGACCATCAGGGCCGCGTCTATGTGAACGCCACCAACCCCGTTCAACCCGGCTCGTCGATCTCGCACTGGGATCCGCTGAGCTTCCCCAACCAGCTGATGGAACCGGCGATCAACGCGGACCTGACGCACTCCCTGCAGCCGCCGCACGATTTGACGGTGCCGCTCATGCGCGATGTCGGCTGGTTTCCCGACGCCGACAACGACGGGCTCGCCGACGACCACGACGGGTGCGCGACCTCCGACCTGAGCCCGACGGTCGTGATCGGCGGCGAGGACACCGGTGTGACAAACGTCATGCTCGGCACCGGCTGCACGTTGGCCGACTCCCTCGCGGCCGCCGGCGCCGACGCGGCGAACCACGGCGATTTCGTCAGCGCCGTGGCCCGCCTCATCAACACCTGGCGCGCCGCCGGCCTCATCACGGCCGCGGCCAGAGGCCAGATCCAGAACGCGGCGGCGCACTCGAGCATCGGGGACTGATCGCAGCGTCCGACAGCGGGGCGGCCATCGGGGCCGTCCTCGCTGTCGGACATGTCGAGCGGACTCCGCGCGAACGGACGACCGATGCGCGCGTGTGACATTCGCGCTCCCGTTGTGCGCTCGCGCCAGGGCGCCGGTCACGCCAGCAGGTAGTCCCGAACCTCCGGATCCCTGAACCGCCACAGTACGTTGTCGATGAAGTAATGGTGGATGTTGATGAACAACATGGCGGCGGTGAAAAAGAAGAACATCTGCCACGCGTTGAACGTGCCGAGCTCGGTGTCGATCGTATTCGGCACGAACTCGAACGCCAGCCAGCCGGCCAGCACCACGCCAACCA
>JACQZV010000130.1 GCA_016213695.1 Acidobacteriota bacterium
AACTCGTACGCGCCGATGATGTGCTCGGGCCGGAAGTCGCGCGAGCCCAGGCCGTAGACGCCCCCGAACAGGCGAGGCATCTGCTCCGCCGTCATGGCCGGGAGGCCGGCCTCGTGCTGCAGCGCCTTGTGGAGCGCCGTGCGGATGTCGCGCCCCATCGGGTTGTCGCCCGCCATCGGCTCGTCGGTGCGCTCGAGGATGATGACGTTCTTCTTGCCGGCGAGCGCCTGGATGACCGCCGCCTCCGGGAAGGGGCGGAACACGTTGATGTGGATCGAGCCGACCGCCACGCCACGCCGTTCGCGGAGGTAATCGACGCCGGCTTCAATGTTCTCGGCAGCCGAGCCGAGCGCCACGAACACCGTGTCGGCATCCTCGGTCCGGTACTGGGACACCAGACCGTAGAAGCGGCCGGTCAGCGCGGCGAAGTCCGCGTACGCCTCTTCGAGGAAGTGGAGAATCGGCTCGGTGAAGTTGTTGCGCCGGGCGACGACGCCCTGCATGTAGTGTTCCTGGTTCTGGACCGGGCCGAGGAGCACCGGGTTCGTCAGGTCGATCATCTTCGGCACACGGCGCCGCCGCGGCCCGAAGAGCACGCGCTGGCTCTCGGTGGGGGAGTCGATGATGTCGTCGGGGGCGCCCAGGTACTCGCGGATGAGCTGCGACTCGTGCTTGTAGAACGTCCGCTCCAGATGCGTCGTCAGGAAGCCGTCCATGACGTTCATGCCCGGCGTCAGGCTCAGCTCGGTGACGCGCCGCAGGATGAGCGCCTGGTCGGCGGCCTGCTGGGCGTCCTTGCCGAACACGATGATCCATCCCGTGTCGAGCGCGCCGTACACGTCGTCGTGGCCGCAGTGCACGTTGAGCGCGTGCTTGGTGAGCGCCCGCGCGCCGACTTCGAGGACCATCGTGGAGCACTTGCCCGGGGCGTGGTAATACTGCTCGACGCCGTAGACCACCCCCTGGCCCGAGGTGTAATTCACCACGCGCTTCCCGCAGACCGAGTGGGCGATGGCGCCGCCCTGGGCCGCATGTTCCCCTTCGGCTTCGATGGCGATCGTGTTGCCGCCGAAGACGTTCAGCTTGCCTTCGGCGTAGGCCTGCTGATACAGCTCGCCGCCCTCCGTGGACGGGGTGATGGGGTAGAACACGCCGGCATCCGCAATGCGGGTCTCGGTGTGGTAGGAAACCAGCTGGTTGCCGTTGGCGGTGACGCGAATCCCGGGATACCGAGGTCTTTCCTTCATGTTTTACGGGCCTCCCCCGAAAGGGGATCGACGCGAAATTTTCCGCGACTCAGGATAAGCATACCGCTACCCGACCCGCAGTTTGAAGCGGCCATTCTAGTCGAAAAGAGCCGAAAAGAACGGTGGACGCGGCCGTTTCGGCCGTGCTATCCAGCAGGTTCACACACCCCGGCGCCAATAGCAAGGAGGGGAACCGGGACAATTGTGTCTGCTGGCGTCGCCGCCCCACACCGATAGTAGACGGGACGTAGTCTCGGAGAGGAGTACCTGTGCGTTTTCTTCGTGTGGCGGGGCTGCCGGCGGCCCTGCTCGCCGCCTCGGTGTCGCTCGCCTCGGCTCAAACCTGGTCGGCCGGCCTGACCGTCACGTCGCCCGAAACCGCGCGGGTCGGCACGACCGCGTATCGGTCCTCGTCGCGGCTGGACGCGAGCTGGAACGCCCCGGCCACTGTGGCACACCACTACGTCCTGACGCTCACCGACGCGGTTGCCGGCACGGCCTCGAGCGTGGAGGTGACGGCCACCCGCGTGTCGGTCACCGGTCTCAAGTCCGCGACGCCGTACACCGTGACGGTGAAAGCGTGCCCGGACGAGGCGTGCGCCAGTCCCCTCGAAGCTGCCGCCGCCGCCAGAGCTGAGACGGCGGCGGAGTACTGGCAGGTGCGCGGCAGCGGAAACGCCTTCAGCAGCGCCACGAAGATCGTCGCCGACGGCAATACGTACGCGTTCGCCGTCCCGTACGGGTCGTGGGCAGGAGCGGCGCTGACCGGAAAGGTGCAGCTGTACTACAACCCGACGTCGGCCACCGAAAAAGGCATCAAGATTGGCGAGATGGTGAGCGGGACGTCGGACTCGGCGGCGTCGTTGTCGGCGTACCGGGGCGTGTCGGGCTTCGGGCTCGTGCAGCTCTGCGCCTCCGGCGGCCCCGGCGGGCCGACGCCGTGCCAGGGAGACACCGCGGCCGCCGGCGTGACGACGACCCAGCCGGTGCCGCTCGGCGCCTCGATGGGCGGCGGCATCCGTCTGTTCTTCGAGTCGATGGGCACCGACCGTCGCACGCGCGTGATGTATCTGGACAGCCGCGACGGCTACGTGGGCCGCGACTTCAACGCCGGCGAGAAGACGATCTGCAACACGCTCGCCGACTATTCGGCCGGCGGCGGGTGCGCGCCGACGGTGGTGATCGGCGTCGGCGGCGACGCGACCGCCGGCAACGCCGGACTGAGCCATGCCCGGCAGTTCAAGGTCGGGTACGCGACCCGCACCGACTGGCGGTGGAACGGCGCGCCCGGCACGTTCATGGTGTTCACAGCCGAATTCCAGGGCAACTGCTCGAGCGGGGCCTTCTTCAACGCCGGGTACGCCGTGTGGGACGGCGCGCAGTGGGCGGTGCAGAACGACGCCGCCGGCTGTCCGAAGTATCTCGCCGAGGTCCAGGCGCCGATGCCCGTGCACATGGGGGGGACGCGCTACAAGCTGTACTTCTCGCACAACGCGCTCGGGCGTGGCGGCATGTCCAACCCGCTGAGCGACGTCAAACCGATGAAGCTCATCTACGCCGACGGCGGCGTCACCGGCGATGCGGCGTCGGTCGATTTCGAGGACTGGGAGCAGATTGCACAGGCACGCGACGTGCACTTCCTGTGGCCGGACGGCTCGCTGCTGAATGTGACGAACGAGAGCGCATTGGACGACTACATGATGTTCATGCCGACCGGCGACCCGTCGCTGCAGATCATGTATGCGAACATGTCGATTCCGGGTACGGGCCTCGCCCCGTTCATCGGCATGGCGGTCCTGGTCAACCCGTAGCGGGAAAATCCTCCACACAGAACTCCAGCGGCCCCCGCTCGCCGCGGGCGCGGCGGCCCTCTTCGAGCGTCCGCAGCTCGACGCGCCGGATCTTGCCCGAAATGGTCTTGGGCAGGGCCGCGAACTCAATCCGCCGAACGCGCTTGTAGGGCGCCAGCGACGTCCGGAGGAACGCGAAGATCTCCATCGCCAGCGCCGCGCTCGGCTCGTGCCCGGCCGCGAGCGTCACGAACGCTTTCGGCACCGCGTGCCGGAGGGGATCGGGGCTCGGCACGACGGCGGCTTCAGCCACCGCCGGGTGCTCGATGAGCGCGCTTTCCAGCTCGAACGGGCTGATCCGGTAATCCGACGCCTTGAACACGTCATCGGCGCGCCCGACGTAGGTGAGATATCCGTCCGCGTCGCGCGCCGCGATGTCGCCGGTGCGATAGAAGCCGCCGCGCGTCGCCTGCGCCGTGGCGTCGGCATTGTCGGCGTAGCCGGTGGTCAGCCCCACGGGCCGGGCGCGCAGGTCGAGCGCGACTTCGCCTTCTTCCGCCGGTTCGCCGTCCTGGTTCAGGAGCACCACCGGATAGCCGATGAGCGGACGCCCCATCGACCCGGGCTTCACCGGCTGACCCGGGCTGTTGCCGACGAGCGCCGTTGTCTCGGTCTGGCCGTAGCCGTCGCGGATCGTCAGCCCCCACGCCTGCTTCACCCGCTCGATGACCTCGGGGTTCAGCGGCTCTCCGGCCGAGAGCAGCTCGCGCAGCGCGACCGCGCAGTCGCCGAGCCGTTCCTGAATCAGCATCCGCCAGACAGTTGGCGGCGCGCAGAGTGTGGTCACTTTGTACTTCACCAGCGCGGACAGCACGGCGGGCGCCCGGAATCGGACGTAGTTGTAGATGAATACGGTGGCGGCCGCGTTCCACGGCGCGAACAGGCAGCTCCACGCGTGTTTCGCCCAGCCCGGCGAGCTGATGTTCCAGTGCCGGTCGCCCGGCTGGAGACCCTGCCAGAAGAGCGTCGACAGGTGGCCCACCGGATAGCTCTGGTGCGTGTGCATCACGAGCTTCGGCTTCGCCGTCGTGCCCGACGTGAAGTACAGCAGCAGCGGGTCGTGCGCCCGCGTTTCGCCCTCGGGGCCGAACGCGTCAGGCGCGTCGCGGTGCGCTCCGTACGACTGCCACCCGCGCACCTCTCCCGACACGCAGATCTTCGTCACGTCCGCGGGCGTTTCGTCGAAGCTGTCCGCACAGGCGGCCTCGGCGAGCACGAAGCGAATCCCGCCCCGGGCGATGCGGTCGCGCACGTCCTCGCGTGTCAGCAGGGTGGTGGCGGGACTAACGACGACGCCCAGCTTGGCGGCGGCCAGAAACGTTTCCCAGAGCGGCGCCTGGTTGCCCAGCATGAGCAGCAGCCGGTCGCCTCGGCGCGCGCCGAGGGCCCGCAGGTAATTGGCGACGCGGTTCGAGGCGGCGGAGAGCTCGGCGAACGACCGGACGGTCTCCGAGCCGTCTTCCTCTACGATGTGCAGCGCCGGGCGGTCGTTGCCCCGCGCCATCGGATCGAAATAGTCGAGCGCCCAGTTGAAGCGGTCGAGCACCGGCCACCGGAAGTCGCGGACCGCGGTGTCGTAGTCCGTGCGATGTCGCAGGACGAAATCGCGAGCGGCGAGAAACGCGGCGGACATGACGCGAGCGGCATTATACGGAACTCGCGCTATGCTTCCTCCGTTTCCCAGGAGGGACGCCGATGCGGATGCGCTCGAAAACGGCCGTCGTGGCCATCACCCTGTTTGGTGTCGCGGCGCTGGCCACCGGGGCCCTGGTCTCCGGCCAGCAGCGGGCGCCCGCAGGCCCGCCGATGTATCGGGTCGATCCCTTCTGGCCCAAGCCGCTCCCCAATAAGTGGAGCATGCAGCAGATCGTCGACATGTACATCGACCGGGACGATCACCTCTGGGTAATCAACCGGCGCGTGGACGCCCGGCCCGACGAGCTCACGGCGATGACCACGCCGCCGCGCGGCGAGTGCTGCGTGCTCGGGCCGGAGGTGCTGGAGTTCGATCCGGCCGGTAACGTCGTCAACGCGTGGGGCGGCCCGGATTACCACCCCGGCTGGCCGGGGCGGCTGCAGACGATCGCCGTCGACCGCCAGAAGAACGTCTGGTTATCGGGCACGATGCCGGGCGACGGCATCATCGGGTTCTCGAAGGACGGCACGTTCCTCCGCGACTTCGGCCACCGCGGGCCGAAAGTGCCGGCCGATCAGGTCAAGCAGGACAACCAGCAGACGGCGACGTTTCCGCCCGGCATCGGCTCGTTCGATTTCGACGAGGACGCCCGCGAGGTCTTCATCGCCGACGGGTTCCTTAACAAGCGCGTCCTCGTCTACGACATGGATACCGGCGCCTTCAAGCGCGGCTGGGGCGGCAAGGGCATCCCCCTCGGCGAGATCGACAATAACCCGACACCGCCCTACGACGTCAGCGGCCCCCCGCCCGATCAGATGCAGTTCGCGCCGGCGCTGCACTGCGTGCACTTTTCGCGGGACGGCCTCGTCTACGTGTGCGAGCGGGGGAGCGACCGGATTCAGGTGTTCACCAAGCAGGGCGCGTTCGTCAGGCAGTTCTGGGTGCACCCGTCCACGCAGGCGCGCGGGGCGAACTGCGGCGGCATCTTCAGCACCACGGCGCCGCCCTGCGGCACCGTCTATCACCTCGCCTTCTCGAGCGACCCGCAGCAGCGGTATCTCTTCGTGGCCGACGGCACCAACAACATGGTCTGGATCTTCAACCGGCAAACGGCCGCGCTGGAGGGCTCGTTCGGCGGCAACGGGCGGTACGCGGGACAGCTCCACTGGATCGACGCCATCGTGGTCGACTCCAAGGGGAACGTCTACACGGGAGAAGTGGAAGACGGCAAGCGGATCCAGAAATTCGTGCCGGTCGGCCGCTGATTACGGCCTCAGCGCGTACTCCGGCGCCGCGGTGTTCGTCCCCTTGTGGCAGCAGTCGCCCAGCAGGTTCGGTCTGTACGGGTTGCCGCCGCTGTTGTTGCCGGCCGGCAGCGCGCCGATCTTCGCCGGGCCGTTGATGCGCGCCAGCACCCGGTCGCGCGCCTGCTCGGCCTGACGAAGCAGGCGGTCGACGTCCCACCCGACGAGCGCGCGCTTCCAGTAGACGACCCTCCCCGCGATCAGCACGTCGCGCACGTGCCGCGGATTCATCATCGTCACCACGGTGCCGGGGACGTTGTTCATTGGCCACGTATTGACGCTGCGCGCCTCGAGCACGACGATGTCGGCCTCCTTGCCGGGGGTGAGCGTGCCGATTTTGTCCTGCAGACGGTTGGCCGCGGCCCCCGCGATCGTGGCCATCTCGACCACCTGACGGGACGTGACGAGCTGCGGGACCGGCAGGTTCCCGGGATTGCTCTCCCTGAACGCCAGCTCGTTGGCCAGCGCGCGCTGCAGGCAGTACGCGCCCCGCATCAGCGAGAACGGATCGGTCGTCATGTTCGTGTCGACGTCGGGGCTCAGGCTCGGCAGGATGCCGTGGTTGAGCGCCTCCTGCAGCGGCGGCGTGCCGTGCCGCATCTGCATTTCGATGAGCACCGCGATCGACACGTGCGCGCCACGGTCCCGCACGATGTCCCACGCCCTCGACCGGCCGGCGGCGGGGTAGGCCGCCGAGCCCGATCCGAGCTGCGCGTAGGACTCGTCCTGCCACCGGGTGCCGTGGACGAAGGTGACGTCGGACCAGTCGCCGCCGTTCCGCGGGTCGGCGGCGGCGTCGATCACGCCCTTCGCGTTGCCGACGTTGTGGTTGTTGATGAGCGCGCCGAAGGAGCGGCCGAGCTGCCAGCCGGTGTACGGCGCGCCCGGGAACGCCGGGCCCGGGCCGCCGCCAAAGCCCAGCGTGAGGAGCTGATCTTTCGAGCTGAAGTATCTGGTTGCGATCCGGCCGACGCCCCGCGTCGTGTCGTTCATGGCGCCGGGGACTTCGTAGGGGAACCCGTCGGCGCTCCGGTCGATGCCGCCGCTGTAGTCGAAGACCATGCGGCGGCCCGAGTCCATCATGCCCGTGATCATCGCGTCGGTGTGCGCGGGCGTGTGATTGGCCTGCGAGGTGTCGGTGCCGCACGTGACGCCTTCGGTGATCTGGCTGAGGCACGAGACGAGCTGCGCGATGTAGCAATCCTCCGGGTCGTACGGCACGCGCCCCAGGTCCCAGATGACGCGATTGGGGTCGTCCGGCGCGACAATCCGCCCGGCCGTCCAGATGTTCTGCACGACCGACCCGTAGGTTTCGAGCGGCCACGCACCGGCCAGGATGCCGTCGGGGATGAGGCTGCGCAGGATGGCTTCGTACTGGTGGTTGTGCGTGGTGATGAAGCCCGGCATTACGATCGTGCCCGCGCAGTCGATGACCTCGGCATCGCCGGCGGCAATCTCGGGCGCGATGGCGGCGATGGTCTTGCCGTCGACGAGCACGTCGGCTCTGGCGAAGTCGCCGACCTTCGGGTCGAGACTGAGCACGACGCCGCCGCGCAGCAGGATGCGCCGCTTGCGTCCATCGCCCACGAGATTCTGCAGGTTCGCCGGCGTCGCCGAGCGCAAGCCGGCGGGAGGTGTGGGGTTCGCAGCCGGTGGCGCCGGACCGCCCGCTGAGGTGCGGCACGCGACCGCGCCGAGGGGGCCTGCCAGTCCCACAGCTCCCGATGTCAGGAAGCCGCGCCGCGACACATCGACCCGGTCAATAGCCATTGTCTGCTCCTCAGGGTGAATCGGAATCGGCGGGATTATACGAGACCGGGGCGCGCACAAACTGCCGCGCGGATCCGCCAATCGGCGCGGCAGAAACTGCGTACTCCGGCGACTGCTTCGCGATTACGTTCGGCATTCACGTCGGTACGTCCCTCGCTCACGCACCCGGCGGGAGGGACGATGGTACGATTAACAACGCACCAACGGCGAGCGCTCGGCGGAACGGTTCGAGAGCTCGCCAATTACGGGGCCGCCGCGATGGTGTTCGGTCAGTTCGTCGGAGGAGCCGCCGTTTCGTGGTGGCGATTCACGGCCGGCGTTGCGGTATGGTTCGTATTTGTAACGTTCGCGCTCGTGCTCGAGGAGAGTAGCCATGGATAATGCGCTGATACTGCTCTGGGGCATCGCGCTGGTGGTTGGCGTCGTCGTCCTGCTCGACTGGCTCGGGCGGCGGAAGGACCGGAAATCGCGCGATCGCGCGGCGTAGGTCTGCGCGTCAGTTCGCCGGCACCAGCCGTTTCAGTTCTTCGAGCCAGTTCTGGACGACGACGAGCTGCACGGGCGCGGCGGCTCCTTCGCCGGTCGCCTGCTTGATCATGAGAAAGCGCCGGCCGTCAGGCGAGACGTCGTAGTTCCGTCCCGCATTAGGCGCAAGGAAAGCCGGGCCGACCACCACCGCCGCCCTGCCGGCGGCGAACGTCGTCCCCGCTTGAACCGGCACAGCCATCACGCCGCGTGTTCCCGTCCAATAGAACAGCTCTCGACCGTCGCGCGACCAGAGCGGCCGCGTCCCGCCGGCGGCGGACACCTGCCACTTTCCGCCGTCGACGTTGGGAAACGGGCGCACGTAAATCTCGGTGCGACCGGATTCGTCCGACTGATAGGCCAGCCAGCGTCCGTCGGGCGACACTTCCGGGTTCTGCTCGTTGTATGTGCCCTGCAGGAGCAGTTCTGTTCGGCGTGCAGCACCGATGGTGACCATGCCGACATCCTGCGGGACCTGCGCGTGCTGGAACAGCAGCCGGGTGCCATCGGGTGAGAACGAGGACGGCAGGCGTGCAACTGCATCGTTGGTCAGGGGCTCGGCAGTGCCCGTCCCGTCCGCAGCCTGCCAAACCGGCCGCGGCGTTCCGTCGCGCGCCGAGGAGTACACAATGCGGCGTCCGTCCGGCGTCCACACGGGCCAGACGTCCGGACCCGGGTCGAAGGTCAACCGGGTCAGAATCTGGCGCTGCAGATCCCAGATCCAGATGTCGTTTTGCTCATCGCGCACGTCCAGGGCTACGCGGGTACCGTCGGGCGAAAGTCGTGCGGAGACATACGCCCGAGGCGGCACCTTGAGGGGCTCTTCACGGCCGTCGCGGTTTACCCAGACCAGCGTGCGGGCCGCGCCGCCCAGCTCGGCCCCGGAGACGTACGCCAGCGTCCCGTTGGTGCCCACGGCAAAGTTCGCCGCGCCGACGCTGGCCGTGGTCACGACCTGCTGGAGTACGGGCACCGGAGAGCCTCGCACTTCCAGGCGATCCAGATCGAACGCCACGGCGCGCAGCGTGCCGGCCACACCGTACACGAGGTAGCCACCTTCCACATAGCGGCCGTCGCTGCCGCCGCGCAACACGATCTTCTGGCTGCCGTCCCGCAGGTCGAGCACGGCAATCTGCGCGTCCTCGATCGCGCCGGACGGTACGATCGTGAACAGGACCGCGTTCCGTCCGGGCAGGACATGCGGCCAGAAGTGATCGCGCTCGCCCTTCTCGGAGTTCGGGCGGGTCAACACGGTGGCTTCCCCGCCATTGCCGGAGATTCGCTGCAGGCCCGTCGTCGCGCTATTCGTGGCGAAAATAATCGCGTCGTCCGGTCCCCACGTGGCGCCGCGCGAGGGACCATCGACCATTGTGAGGGGAATGGGCGGTCCCCCTGTGGCCGACACCTTCTGAAGCTGTTGGGTTGACGCCGGTCCGAAAAAGCCGACCCACGCGCCGTCGGGCGAAAAGAAGGGCTCGCGCACGTCTCCGGGACCCGCCAGCAGCGTCGGCTCGAGTTGATCCAGAGCCCGCACGAACAGCCGCGCCTCAATCCCGGTTCCGTAGATACTGCTGCTCGCGCCTGTGTACGCGACCTTGAGGCCGTCCGGCGCCACCGCGACGACTCGGTCGTTGGCATCGACAGCGACGGCCGCGTTGCCCGACGCCGACAGCGTGAAACGCGCCACCGGACGCGGCGTCGGACGCTGGAGGAAGAAGACCATCGCCGCCGCCGTTGCCGCGCCGGTGACCAGGACCGTCGCTGGAATCGCCAGGCGCCGGACGAGCGAGCGCGCGGGCGCCGGCGGAAGCGCGAGCTGCGCTGGCCCTGCGGCCAAGGGCCCCGTCTGGTGATCGAGGACGAACCGCACCGCCGCGATGTCAGCGACCCGCGCGCGGCGATCCTTGACGAGGCACCGCTGAATCAGTGTGCGAATCGGCTGAGGGACCATGGGCGGCACGGCCTCCCAGTTCGGATCGAGGCGGACCACGGCCCCGAGCACGTCCGTCATGTCCTCGCCATCGAACGCCCTCCTGCCCGTGAGCATCTCGTAGAGCACGGCGCCGAAGGCCCAGATGTCGCTCCGCTTGTCGGCCTCGCGCCCCTTGGCCTGCTCGGGTGACATATAGGCCGCCGTCCCGAGCAGTACGCCGACCCCTGTCATCAACGCGGG
>JACQZV010000131.1 GCA_016213695.1 Acidobacteriota bacterium
AGAACCCCAGCGCCTGGCCCATCGACACGGCCATCGCCACGCAGGCCGCCGCGGCCACCGTCATCCAGAGTCCGGCCCGCGCCATGTCCCTGATCGAGAAGTAGCCGGACGCGTACGGAATCACCGTCGTCGGACCCTCGCTCACGAGAATGAACGCGAGCGACGAGGTGAACGCCGCCGGCGCCACCGTCGCCCACATGTCGAGGTGCAGGTCGCGCGCGAGCGCCACCAGAATCGGCACGATGATGCTGGCCGTGACCGTGTTGCTCGAGAAGAGCAGGTGCAGCCCGGCCACGGCCATCACGATCACGAACGGCCGCACCAGTTCGGGGACGAGCGTGATCTGCCCCAGGAGCAGCCAGGCCAGCCAGCGGGCGGCGCCGCTCTCGAACACCGCCAGACCGAGCGAGAGCCCGGCCACGATGAGCATGATGCCGCCCCACTCGATGTCCGCCTGCGCCTCGTTCCACGTCAGCACCCGGATCCCCGGCAGGAAGAGCGCCAGCCCTCCGGCCAGCGCCACGGCTTCAACGGGCGGGGCGACGCGCCCGCCGCTCCACACGGCGAGGAGCGGCGTCGCCAGCCAGAGGGCGATCACCGTGCCGAAGACGAGCAGCGTGTTGCGCTCGACCGGCCGCAGCGGTCCCAGGTCCGCGAGTCTGGCGCGGATGTCGGCGAGGGTGAACGGCAGACGCTCGATCTCGGGCGGGAAGAGCCACAGCAGCAGACGCCACGCCAGCGGCACCATCAGGATCGAGGCCGGCACGCCGTAGAGCATCCACCGGGTGAAGGAGACGTCCACCCCCGCCAGTTGCTTGAGCTGCGCGATCGCGACGAGGTTCGCGGCCGTGCCCGCCGGCGTGGCGATGCCGCCGATGAGCGGCCCGAAGGCCGTCGAGATCATGATCGCGCGCCCGACGTTGCTCGTCCCCGGCGACAGGGACGCATCGCGCAGCAACCCGACGCCGAGCGGGAAGAGCATCGCCGCCGCGGCCATGTCGGTGACCCACCACGACACGGCCGTGCCGACGACGAGCACGCCGAGCAGCACGTGGTCCGTCCTCGTGCCCACCCGCAGCAGAATCCGGTAGACAAGGCGGGTGCCCAGGCCCGAGCGGGTGAACGCCGACGACAGCATCAGCACGCCAAGAAAGAAGGTGATGATGGGATCGCCGAAGCCGGCGGTGACGACCGTTCGATAGTCGGCCAGGCCGAATGCGGGAATCAGCACGACCACCAGCAGCGACGTGACCGCGAACGGGAGCGTCTCGGTCACCCACAGAATGACGGCGAACGCCATGATCGCCAGGCACGCCTGCCCCTGTGGCGTGAGTGGGATGACCCCTTCGGCGCGCGCGAGCGGCGGCGGCGAGGGAAGCAGGTAAATCGTCAGGAGCAGCGCCACCGCGGCCAGCAGGACGAACGGCCTGCGGTCGGCCACAGCGGGAGGTGACGCACCAGCCACGGGTGGCGAGTGTAACACCCCGGGATCCATCGCTCCTGCCGGGCATCGATCACGGGCCACGGAGACACAGAGACACGGAGGTCACATGTTCTCCGTGACTCCGTGACCCCGTGGCGTGTGTCAGCGTGTCAGGGCAGAGGAAGAAGCGGCTTCTGCCCCTGCGGCATCTGGATGTCGAACGTGGCGTTCGAGCTCAGGTAGAGGAAGTCGTAGAAGGCCATCAGCGCTGCCAGGTCCGTCACGCCGACCGTTCCGAACGCGTTCTGCGCGCGCGTGAATGTCTCCGCCGTGAGTTTCCTGTCGCCCAGCAGCTCGCGGCTGAAGCGGACGACCAGCGCGTCCTTCTCGCCCAGGCCCTCCAGGCCCTTGCGGTGCTTGACGACATCGATGAGCGCCGGTTCGAGGCCCGCCTCGCGCGCCATCGGCTCGTGGGACGTCCATTGAAACTGGCTGCTCGTCTCCCGCGCCGTCGACAGGATCGCCAGTTCCGTCAGGCGCGTGCCCAGTGGATTGCCAAACCGCAGATACATGTACGCGGGCAGGACGTGCCGCGCCATGTCAGGGCTGTACATCCACATCCCGATCGGGGCGGGTAGCCCGCGGCTGTAGCGCGACTTCGGATTCACGATGGCGTCGTACGTCTCTCTGCCGTCTGCGTCCAGATCGTCCCGTCTGACGTGGGGAAGACGGGCCCTCGACTCGGGGTTGATGTCCGCTGGAGCCACCGATGGCGACGCGATCGGCGCGGGCTTTGGCAGGGCGAGGGCCGGCAGCGGCTGGTAGGGCCCCCCGGCTTCCAGGTCGAACGCCACGTTCGAACTCAGGTACAGAAATTCATAAAACGCCATCAGACCCGCCAGGTCCGTCACCCCTCGCCGGCCGAACCGTTTGAGCGCGCGCGCGAAGGTGTCCGCGCTGACGTGCCTGTCGCCCAGTAACTCGCGGCCGAAGCGGATGACGAGCGCGTCGGTCTCGGCGAGGCCATCGAGCGGCCTGCCGTACCCCATGACGTCGATGACCTGCTGCTCCACGCCGATCATCCGTGCGTTGCGTCCGTGCGTGCCCCACTGCGTGCGGCTGTTGACGTGCCGGGCGGTGATGAGGATCGCCAGCTCCTTCGTGCGCAGGTCGAGCTGCGTGCCGAACCGCAGGTACATGTAGGTGGGCAGGATATGCTGCGCCATCCGGGGGCTGTGCATCCACATCCCGATCGGCGCCGGCAAACCGTCACGGTGAGGACTGGTCGCATTGACGACGACGTCGTAGGTGCGTTGTGCCTCGGCGTCCAGCGCGTCACGCGTGATCCCTTGACGAAGACGGACCCTCGGATCCGGGGACGGCCCCTGCGCCGACGCCGTGGCTGTCAGGACGACGACGGCGATGAGCGCGACGGCCCGGCGACTGACTCCTGGCATCATGTCCTCGTTACGGTATCGGAAGCAGCGGCTGCTCGCCGGGGGGCATCTGGATGTCGAAGGTCGCATTCGAACTGAGGAACAGGAATTCGTAGAAGGCCATCAGGCCTGCCAGGTCGGTCACGCCAGGCGTCCCGAACACCCTGGCCGCCTGCGCGAACGTCTCCGCACTCACGCGTCTACTGCCGAACAATTCCCGGCCGAACCGGATGATCGTCGCTTCCTTCTCGCCGAGGCCGTCCACGCTCCGGCGATACTTGACCACGTCGATGACGTTCTGCTCGAGACCGACTTTGAGCGCCGTCGGTTCGTGCGACGTCCATTGATACTGGCTGTTGATCTCGCGCGCCGCCACCAGGATGGCCAGCTCCGTCAGGCGCACCGGGAAGTACATGGCGTCGCCAGAATCGCCGCCGAACCGCAGATACATGTAGAGCGGCAGGACATGCTCGGCCATCCCGGGGCTGTGCATCCACATCCCGATCGGCGCCGGCAGCCCGCGGCCGTACGGCGTGGTCGCGTTCACGACCGCGTCGTATGTCTTCTGGGCCTCCGGGGTCAGATCGTCCCGCTTGACGCCCTCGCGCAGCTGCACTCGCGGATCGGGAGACGCCGCCTGCGCCAGCGCGCTGTCCGCCAGCGCGACCACCGCAATCGGGACGAGGACCCAGGACACGGCTCGCCGCATGCACGCCTCCGCGCGGTATCTCAGAAGCCGACCTGCACGCCCAACCGCACGACGCGCGCCGACACGGCGTTGGTCACGTTCAGCCACTGCGGACCGTACTGTGTGTTCAGGTACTGCGGCGTGTTCGCGTTGAACACGTTGGCGAGGTCGACGTTCCCCGTCATGCTGGTCCTGCCCATCCTGAACCGCTTGGAAAAACGCAGATCGAGCATGTTCGTGCGCTTCTCGAAGAGCGTGTTCGGCTCGAGCACCGCGACTTCGGACGTCGCACGCGGGCCCGCCGAGAAGTTCCGGCCGAGCGATGGGGCGGCCTGCGCGCTGGTGACAACGTAATTGGCCAGAATGGGGAACCCGGAGACGCTCTGGAAGACGTAGCTGGCTCTGAGGTCCCAGGGAAGCGGATAGGTGCCGTTGATCTTGAACTGCACGTCATCGGACCAGCCGTAGACGTTACGGCAATAACGCAGACTCTGCGGCGAATCGACGGCAATTCCGCAGTTATCGGTCACGGTGTTGCCAAACGCGACGCCACCGCCGATCGTGGCGTTGTTGCCAAAACGTCCACTCAGGTTGAGGTCGATGCCGTCGAACACGCGCTTCATGCGGTCGCCCGCCAGACTCTGGAAGTCGTCCACCTGCCCGAATTTTGAGGGCTTGACGTCGTACAGTCCGCAGACCTGCCGACCGCTGTCAGGCAGCCGCGAGTCGACCGGCGCGGTAATGCAGTACTCATCGAAATCCGCGGCGGACACCCTCAGGTTCTCAGTAAAGCTCTGGTTTCCCCACATCGTCCGGTAGTAGGCCAGCTGCACTCCGAATCCCGGAACGATCTCGTGGTCGATGGAGAGAATGCCCTGCCACGTGTACGCGCGATTCCCCCATCCGAATCGGACATCGTCATCGACGGTCAGCGCCTCGGGTCTCGGGCTGCCGAACCGGCTGTTGGAGAGCGGCCCCAGCTCGCTCTCCTGAGGCACGAAATCACCATTCCGGTCCGTCCAGGTCCGCGTGGCGTTGGCCACGACGGCGGCGGCAGGCTGCGAGGGGACGTCGCCGGCCAGGCCGACGATAAACCGCCCGAAGAACGCTTTCACCGCCGTCCGCCCGTTGCCGAACAGGTCGTAGGCAGCCCCCATGCGCGGGTTGATATCTTTCAGACTCGTCAGGTCGCCGGTCTTGTCGAAGTGGCGTTCGGGGACAAACGGACCGGCCGGGGTGTTCACTTCCCGGGCGTACCCGCTATAGCTGTCGTACCGCAGGCCCAGGTTGAGCGTCAGCCGCTTCACAGTCCATTGATCCTGGGCGTACAGGCCGATGTTCTGCGCCATCATCCGTTGAAACGCGGGCGACGCATAGAGCACGACGGAGGTCGGCACGCCGTTCTGGTAGTTCTGGAGCATCCCGCCGTTCACGAAGTACTCGGAGAAATTCGGCCACTGCTGCACCCAGGTGCCCGTCTTGAAGTTGTGCGACCCGGTGACGTACGACACGTTGAATCGCTCGCTGAGATTGTTCTGCATCGATCGACGCGCATAGGCGCCGGTCCCCGCGATGTTGTCGGCCCTGGCGTTCCAGCGAAAATCGGTCGTCAGCTCGCGGATCGCGATCTGGTCGGCCGCCACACCCTGCACGGGATCGCTGTCTCCGAGCCCGTGGTACCAGGAAAAGCCGCCCTCGAACAGCAGGCGGTTGCTCCGGGCGTACTGCCAGGACGCCTGGGGCACGCGGTGATGGTACAGATGGTCGGCCGTCGCTTCAGGCGCGCGGTTCAGCGCAATCAATCGGATCACGCAGTTGCAGTTGTTCGCGTATTCGAAACTGACGTTGACCTTCTGCTTGTCGGTTGCCGACCAGGTCACGCGGCCGGTGGCGCTGCCGTAGTAGTCGTTCGAGAACGCCGGGCGGCTCGGATCGGGCGTGTAGAGGTGCGTGCCCTGCGTCTTGTTGAAGTACTTGCCCGGCAGCCACAGCTCCGAGCCCCACCGCCGGTACGAACCGAAGAACCACAGCTTGTCCTGCCGGATCGGACCGCCCGCCGACCCACCGGCGTTGTAGGCCTGCTTGACGTACGGCGTCCCCACCAGCCCGCGGGCACGCAGCCCCTCGTCGATGTTGCTCCCCTGCAGCGCCTCGGTCGTGCCGTCCAGCTCGAAGGTCCCGAACAGACTGTTGGCGCCCTCGCGCGGGACGATGTTGATGCGGACGCCGCCGGTTTCGGACTCGGCCGGGTTGCCGCCCATCTGGACGGTGATCTCCTGCGTGTCCACGCGGTTCATGCTGTAGACGCCGCGCATCGCCTCCATGCCCTCGCGCACGACCCGGATATCGCTCGTCCCGCCGTGCACGGTGATCTCCGCCTGCGACCGCTCGCTCTGCGTGGAGCCGACATCCACGCCGCCGGTGGCGCCGGCGTCGGTGGCGATCGGCTGTCGCATGGCTGGAATCAGCGCCGCCCACACGCCCGTGGTCTTGGCGATCGGCAGCGCGTCGACGGTCTCGCGCGTGAAGACTTCGCGCGCCGCGACATTCTGGGTATCCACGACCGGCGCTGCGCCGGTGACCGTCACGGTCTCCTCAACCGCCCCCACCTCCAGGGTGCCGTTGACCGTGGCCGTGAACGCCGACGTCAGGACGACGCCGTCGCGCACGAACGACCTGAAGCCCGGCAGCGTGAAGCTCACCCGGTAGGTGCCGGGCCGCAGGTCGACGATGCGGTAGACGCCCTGGTCGTCTGTGACAGCCACGCGCGCGCCTTCGATGAGGGCCGGGCTGCCGGCCTCCACCGTGACGCCCGGCAGCACGCCGCCGGACGCGTCCCGCGCAACGCCCGAGATGGCGCTTCCCGCCTGTCCCGCGCTGATGGCCGGAAAGGCCATCAGCCAGCACGGCACGAGGATCATGACGAAGCGTGAGAGGCTCACCGCCGGGGTGTCCCGCATCATCGTTGTCCCACCTTCTGTGTCCAGTCAGTTCTTCGAGGTGTCGAACCGGAACTGCACGCGGGCGACCTTGCCGGCGGCCGTGTACGGCACCCACACCGTTGGATTGTCGGTCGTGTCGTCAACCGCCAGATGCCGCGAGTTGGTGCCGCGTGTCGGCAGCTGATACAGCGTGATCTTCCCCGAGGTCGGATTGAGCTGGCCCAGCAGATCCGCCGCAGAGTTGCTGAACCAGACCATGTGGTTCTTGTCGGCGATGGGTTTATACGGCTGCGCCCACCGGAGCTCGGGCAGCGAATGGATCTTCACGAACGTCTTGGTCCGGGCGTCGATCTGCGCGATGCCGCCGGCCCAGTACAGACCGGAATAGACGTAATCGCCGCGGGCATCGGCGCTCATGCGCCGGGGTCCCTGCTGGCCGGGCGCCGCGTTATGGTCCCAGGACCCCACGGTCTTGAGAATCTCGATGTCCTCCGGGCGAAGGTCCGGTGAGGTGAGCGGCGGCAGCGCCACTTCCTTGACCTCGCCCGTCTTGCCGTCGACGACCGCGAGCCTGTCGAGCGCGAGCTGCGACACCCAGGCGTTGTCGAAGCGATCGACGCCGAGATCGTAGGGCCGGCTGAACGGGGTGGCCGTGTTGAACTCGGTGAACGTGCCGGTGGCGACGTCGAGCCTGACGAACCCGAGGCCGAACGATCCCCAGACGTTCCCCTTGGAATCGACCTGCGTCCCGTGCGACAGCGGGAAGCGCAGCCCCGGATACGGCTTGATGCTGCCGGCCTTCACGTCGACACCCGTGATCTGCCGTCCGTTCGAGTACCAGACGTAGCCGCGCGCCGGGTCCGAGCTCATCGCGTTCATGCCGAAGTAGATGTTGCCGTCAACGCCGACCGCGATGTCGTGCGTGCCGCGCTCGAGGTGCTCGTCGCGCGTGCCCCAGCTCCAGTCCGAGCCGCTCCGGTACTCGTTGCGGGGCTCCACGGCCACGTCCTGCACGACCGTCTTGCCGTCCCGCAGGGCCAGGAACGACACCTTGCCGGTGCGCGGGTCGAGCTTGCCGACGCCGCCGGGCCGGTTGAAGGGCAGGTCGTACTCGGTGACGACGATCTGGGTGGCCACGCCCGTCGGACGCGCGAACGGCTTCGCCTTGAGCGGCAGCGCCTTCGGCCCCGCGACGCGCGTCAGGTATTCAACCAGGTCCTTGCGGTAGAACCGCATCAGCTTCGTGTGGATGCTGACGGGATCGCCGTTGGCGTCGAGCTCACCGGCCGGGAACTCGGCGCCGCCGGCGCGCCGTCCGGGCGGGTCGCCCGCGGAGTTCTCGGGCACGTCGCCGTGCGGCGCGCTCTTCTCCATGTAGTCGAGGACGGTGTTCCAGCTGTCGGCGTCGAAGTGCTTCTCGAGCCAGTTGGCCGGCAGGTGGCAGTTGCTGCAGTTGTTCAGCACCACCATCTTCATGCGGCGATCGAAGCTCGTCTCCGACGGCAGGCTCTGCATCCATTCCGCCGTCGAGAGCGACCGCGGGATGATGTCGGTGGGTGTGAGGGTGAAATTCTGCTTCCCGGCCTGGCCCGGCGTGACGGTCGCCCCGGCGACCGGGCGGTTGAACCCGATGGCCTGCGCCCACACCTGATAGCGGCCGGCCTCGAGCGCCGGGAAGGCGTACGCGCCGTTCTGGTTCGTCCAGACCGACGTCGTCACCGTCGACCCCTCGCCTTTGGCGGAGACGGCCACGCCTTCCATGGCCTTCCCGTCCGCACCTTTGACGGTGCCGGTCAGTTCGATACCGGGCGCGGCACTCTGTGAGGCGGCGGGCAGCGTCGCGCTGAGCGCGATCGCTGCGAGCCCGAGGACCAGGAACATCACACGGGATCGAGACATCACTATCCTCCTGCGGTGGAGCGCGTGGGTGAACGGCTAGCGAATCTTCAAATAGGCGACCAGATCGTCCACTTCGGCCGCTGTGAAGTTATAGGTGAACGCCGGCATCCGCTTCGGAATGCCGTTCTGAATCAGCTGCCGGACGGCCTGCTCGTTGATATTCGGCCGCTTGAAGAGCCCGACCAGTTCGTTGGCGTTGATCTTGAGCTCGCGCTTCTGGGCCGTCGCGATATGGCACAGATGGCAGTTCTTGTGGAAGATGGCGTCGCCGCGCTTCTGCTCGTCGGTCTGGAGCTTGCCGACGGTCACGCCAAGGGCGGAGCCCCCGCCACCACCACCTTCTTCCTGCGCCGCCAGACCGACCGGCACGGAGAGAAGGACGGCGAACAGAAGAAGCCGCAAGACGAGGCGACAAGCCATCTCAGGTCCCTCCAGACTATGAGCCGAGTGAAGGCTCTCAGAATCCGTGCTGCGCGTCAAATCCAGTCCGATCACGGGCCACGGAGACGCAGAGACACGGAGATCAGGTTTTCTCCGTGACTCCGTGCCTCCGTGGCTTGTCTCAGTTCGTCCCGAAGTTCGCGGGAATCTCCAGCACGTCGTGCGCGGCGGTCGCCTTCGGGTTGAGATCCGGTAACCCCCCGCCCTCGGGCTTGCCGCTGACCAGGTGCAGCCGGTTGCCGATGAACGCGCCGGCGGCGCCGTGGCGCGCGCTCGGCATCGACGGCAGGACGATCCAGCGGTTCGTGGCCGGCTCGTATGCCTCGAGCGCCTTGAATGTCGCGTTGTAGCGATCGCCCTGCACTTCGCCGCCCGCGACATAGATGCGGCCGTTGTAGGTGCCCCAGCCGCCGCCGCTGCGCGGGGTCGGCATCCGCGCCTTGACGTTGCCCCACGTGTCGCGCGCCGGGTCGTACTCCTCGACGACATCCGTGTTGCTCGACGCGGTGACGTGCGCCGCGCCCAGGCGTCCGCCGATGACGTAGATCTTTCCGTTCACCACGCCCGAGAACGCGTGGTTGCGCGTGGTCGGCATCGCGCTGCGCGTGGCCCACGTATTGGTGGCCGGGTCGTACACCTGATTGGTGCCGACGACGCGCTGGGGACGGTTGCCGAAAAGCGCCGTCTCGCCGGAGTTCTCCATGAGCGTGGCGCCGCCGATGACGTAGATCGTCCCGCCGACTTCCTCCGCAATCGCCGAGCAGCGCTTCATCGGCATCGGCGCGAGCGCCTTCCACGAGTCGGCGGCCGGATCGTATTCCCACGCGTTGTCCACCGGCTCCCAGCCGCCCATGCCGGGACCGGAGAGCGGCCGCATGCAGCCGCCGAAGATGTAGATCTTGCCGTTCAAGACCGTCTGCGCCTGATGGTGCACCGGCACGGGGATCGACTTCTTCTTCGCCCAGCGGTCGGCGTTCGCGTCGTACTCGTAGACCATCGCGGTGGCCGGCTTGCCGTTCTCGGCGAAGCCGCCGATCACGTACATCTTCCCGCTGACCGCGATGCCGTAGAGCTCTTCCTCCGGCTCCGGAAACGGCGCGGCCTTGCCCCAGCGCAGCCCCGGATCCTGCGCACGGACGCGCATGTCGGCCAAGCCGAACACGACGACCGCAATCAGCGCAGCTGCGGCGATCCGGAAGACGCAGGGGCCACGGAGACACGGAGACACGGAGAAGCCTTTCTCAGGGCGGTTCATCGCGTACCTGCTCTCTGCGGAAGGTCGAGGACGTCGTGCGACGCGGTCGCCGGGTCCTGCGCGTCCTGCGGCCCGCCCGCGCGCATCTTGCCGCTGACGGTGTGCAGTTTGCCGCCCAGACAGGCCATCGCGTTGCCGTGCACGGCGCCCGGCAGCGACGGCATCACCTGCCACGTGTTGGTGGCCGGGTCGTAGGCCTCGAGCGCCTTGAAGGCGGCGTGCAGCTCGCGCGTGATCCATTCGCCGCCGCCGGCGAAGATCCGCCCGTTGCACACCGTGTAGCCGCCGCCGCTGCGCGCCGTCGGCATCCGCTCCTTGACCGCGCCCCAGAGATTGGTCGCGGGGTCGTATTCCTCGACGGTGTCGATGTTGGTGGTGACCGGAATGTTGCCCGCGCCGAGCCGGCCGCCGATCACGTAGATCTTCCCGCTCACGGCGCCCGAGAACGCATGATTGCGCGTGGTCGGCATCGGGCTGCGCGTCGTCCACGTGTCGGCCGCCGGGTCGTACATCTCATTGCGCCCCGAGACGCGCGTGCCCTGGCCGTTTTCGAGCGGCTCGAGCCCGCCGATCAGGTAGATCCTGCCGCCCACCTGTTCGGCGATGGCCGAGCAGCGCTTCACGGGAAGCTGCGCGAGCGCGCGCCAGGCGTCGGTCGCCGGCGTGTACTCCCACGCGTTCTGCGTGCCGCCTTCGCCGCTGATCCCTTTCAGGCAGCCGCCGAACACGTACAGCTTGCCGTTGTACTCGGTCTGCGCCTGATGGTGCACCTTGAGCGGCATGTCCTTCTTCTGCGTCCACCGGTCGGTGGCCGGGTCGTACTCGAAGACGAGGCCGGGGGCGTTGCCGCCGATCCCGAAGCCGCCGAGCACGTACCACTTGCCGCCGACCGCGGTGCCGTACAGCTCTTCTTCGGGGTGCGGAAACGGCGCGGCCTTCGACCATCGCAGCGGTGCGCCCTGCGCCGCCGCCACCTGCGCCCCGGCTGCCCAGACGACCAGCGCGGTCGCCGCCAGGACACCGATCCGTGTCGTGCGTGATGACATATGAATGTTCCTCGTGCGGCGATTATGGTCGCCGCGTCCCGATTCTTCAAGCGTGATAGCATGCGCGCGATTTGCCTTCAGGAGCGCGTGTATGAAACGGATCAGTGCAGCAGTCATCGCCCTCTTCATGCTTGGCGCCGCGACGCCGCTGGCCCAGGCGCCTGGACGCTGGATCACGAACAAGTTCGCTCCGCTGCCCATGCCGGCCGAGGAGTACACCGCGGTCACCGCCAACAACCGCCTCTACCTGATTGGCGGCAATCGCGGCAACAGCAAGGAATGGCCGCGCACCGTGATCGAGTACGACCTCGCCACCGACAAGTGGACGACAAAGAAGCCGGTGCCGTTCTCCGGCGACCACATGGCGGCGGCGGCGCTCGGCGGCAGGATCTATCTGTTCGGCGGCCAGGCCGAAGGCGGCGTGAACAAACCGCTCAACGCGTCATGGGAATACGACCCCGCGGCCGACGCCTGGAAGATGCTGGCGCCGATGCCCAGTGGGCGCACCGCTGCTGTCGCGGTTGAAGCCGGCGGCCGCATCTTTCTGATTGGCGGCAACGCCGCGGGCGGACTGACCGTCGGCACCAACGACGCGTACAGCCCGGCCGCCAATACATGGGAGAGCCGGACCGCGATGCCGACGCCGCGCAACCATCCGGCGGCCGGCGCGGTCGGCGGAAAGATCTACGCGATCGGCGGCCGCCTGGCGGCGCCCAACATCGGCGGCTTCCTCGCGAGCAACACCGACGTCGTCGAGGAATACGACCCGGCGGCCAACTCGTGGCGCGCGATGAACAAGATGCCGACCGCGCGCAGCGGCCACGGCTGGACGACGTACCAGGGGCGCATCTACGTGGCGGGCGGCGAAATGCGCGACAGCCACATGGACGCGATCTTCCGCGACGTCGAGGTGTTCGATCCGGCCACCGGCGAGTGGTACAAGCTGCCGCCGATGCCGACCGCGCGCCACGGCGTGAACCTGGCGGCCGCCAACGGGATGCTGCACGCCATCGGCGGCCACATCGCGTTTGCCGCCACCGGGGAGAAGGAGCTGCACACGCCGGCGCACGAGGTGTTCGAGTTCAGCCAGAAGTAGAACGGCAGCCCTGGCGTCGGCCCGCGCGCATTACCGTGGTAATATTTGCATGTGCCTCTCGCTCACTCGAAACTGACGGCGCAAGGCCAGATCTCGGTTCCGGTCCGGGTCCGCCAGCGGCTCGGCATCGGTCCAGGGTCGGTGCTCGAGTGGGACGAAGAGGGCGGCAGGATCGTCGTGCGAAAGGCCGGCCGCTATACGTCCGAAGACATTCACGGCCTGCTGTTCGCGCGAACGCCGAAGCCTCGGACCGTGGCCCGGTTGAAGCGCGGCATTCGGCAGTACATCGGTAAACGGCATGCGCGCGGTTGATACCAACGTACTCGTCCGGCTCGTCACACGAGATGACGCCAGGCAGGTTGCCGCGGCCGAAGCCTTCGTCGTCTCCGGGGCGTGGGTGCCCCACCTGGCGCTCGCGGAAGCCACGTGGGTCCTGGCGTCCGTCTACGAACGTGAACCGGCGGCCATCGCAACAGCGGTTGACATGCTCCTGCATCACGAGCACCTGACACTCCAGGACGGGGACGCCGTGGCAGCGGCGGTTGAACAGTTTCGGCGCCGTCCGGCGGTCGGCTTTTCGGACTGTCTCATGGTGGAGGTGGCCCGCAAAGCGGGCCACGGGCCACTGGGAACCTTTGACCGCGATCTGGGGAAGCTCAATGGCACTCACCGCCTGTAACCAACGCTGTCGTCGCCTCCTGACCGGCGTGACCTTTCTTGCCGCCCTCTCTGTTCCAATCTCGGTGCTCGCGCAGGCCGGGGCGGGCTGGACGCCAGGCAGCGCCATGCCGTTCGAGCGCGGGGAAATCGCCGTCGCCGCCGTCACCGGCAAGATCTACGTCATCTCCGGTTCGTCGCGCGGCGTCGAGGCCAACGCGTTCAACCAGGAGTTTGACCCGGCCACGGGCGCGTGGCGGGAACGGGCGCTCATGCCCTCGGTCGCCTCGCATGCCGGCGCGGTGACGCTCGACGGCAAGATCTATATCGTCGGCGGGTTCGTCGCCAACGTCCATGTCGGCGCCGTGAACCGGGTCTTTGAATACGACCCGGTGGCGGATCGCTGGCGCGCCCTCGCGCCGCTCGCCGCGCCCCGCGGCTCGATGGGCGTGGTGGCGCTGAACGGGAAGATACACGCGATCGGCGGGCGGAACCCGGATCGGAAAACCGTCGATACACATGAAGTGTACGACCCGGCCACCAACACCTGGAGCATGGCCGCGCCGCTGCCGCTCGCGCGCGATCACCTCGGCATCGCCGTCGCAGGCGGGCGCATCCACGTCTTCGGGGGGCGGACCGACGCGACCGTGGACAACACCGCCCGTCACGATGTGTACGATCCGGCGACCAATACGTGGAGGACGGCGGCGCCCCTGATGACGCCGCGCAGCGCGGGGGCCGCCGTCGCGCTGGGCGGACGCATTGTCTACGCCGGCGGCGAGTGCAAGGATCCCGCGGCGGGCGTCACCTTCACCGAAGTCGAAGCGTACGACCCCCAGACCGACCGCTGGACGTCGCTCCCGCCGCTCAACCCTGGGCGGCACGCGGCGGGTGCCGTCGTTGCCGGCCAGCAGGCCTACCTGTTCGGCGGCAACAACGGGTGCGGCGGCGGCAGGCCGTCGAAGGATGTGCTGACCCTCCGCATTCCCTGACGGCGAGGCGACCTGACGCAGGCCTGCACACGCAAGGAGTCCATCATGATCGACCGGCGCAACTGGATCCGGCAGACGGCAACGCTGCTGACGGGCGCGGCCGCCGGGGGCCTTGGAACGGCTCACGCGCGGCAGCGGAACGATGGGCCGGCGTACCTGTTTCCGGGCTTCAGAACAGAAACCGTCAAGACGTCCGGCGCGACGATCAATGTCGTGATCGGCGGCAGCGGCCCGCCCCTGCTGCTCCTGCACGGCGCCCCGCAGACCCACGCCATCTGGCACAAGGTCGCACCGGACCTGGCGAAGGAGTACACCGTCATCGCCGCCGACCTGCGCGGCTACGGTGACAGCAGCAAGCCGGAGGGCGGGCCGAACCACGTGAACTACTCGAAGCGCGCGATGGCCCTCGATCAGGTCGAGGTCATGAAGCACTTCGGCTTCGCCCGGTTCGCCGTCGTCGGGCACGATCGCGGCGCGCGCGTGACGCACCGCCTGACGCTCGACCACCCCGACGCCGTGACGAGAGCGGCGATCCTCGACATCATCCCGACCCACTACTTCTACAACCACGTCACACGGGAGAGGGCCACCGCGTATTACCACTGGTTCTTCCTCATCCGGCCGGCGCCGTTTCCCGAGACGTTCATCAACAACAGCGTCGAAACCTACGTCGGACCCGGCCGCGGGGAGCCGGAGGCGGAGTTCCTGCGCGCGTTCAAGAATCCCGCGACCGTGCATGCGATGTGCGAGGACTACCGGGCGGGGGCGTCGATCGATCTCGAGCACGACGACGCCGACCTGAACCGGAAGATCGCGTGTCCGCTGCTCGTGCTGTGGGGCGAGAAGGGCAATGTCGGGCGGCTGTTCGACCCGATGGCGGTCTGGCGCGAGCGCGCCACCAGCGTACGGGGCCGGGCCATGCCGTCGGGCCACAACATCCAGCTGGACGCGCCGGCGCAGCTGCTGGCGGAACTGCGCACCTTCCTGCGCGAGTAGACGCTGACGGCCGCTGTTACACCAGCGGTCCGGGCCGGCTCTTGTAGCGCGTGACGATCGCGTCGGCGGTCATGTACGCGAGCGCCTGAATCGTCAGCGTGGGATTGAAGCCGCTCATCGTCGGAAACGTCGAGCTGCCGACGACGAAGAGGTTCGGCATGTCCCAGCTCTGACCGTAGCGGTTCACCACCGAGGTCGCCGGATCGCTTCCCATGCGCGTGCCGCCCTCGTGGTGCGCGCCCGGCGCGCCCGAACCGAGCGGCGAGCGCCACACCTGCGTCGCGCCCATCGCCCGGCCCAGCTCCTCGACCTTGCGGGTCATGAACTCGACGCGGGCGAGCTCGTTCGGCCTCCGCCAGTCGTAGGTCAGGCGCGGCGCCGGCAGGCCCCACTGATCGCGGACGTCGGGATCGAGATCGATCGTCTGATCGGCGTACGGCAGGTTTTCGGTCTGCGCGGTGATCGCGGCGTGGCGGGCAAAGTACTTCGCGAGGAAGTCGCGATACGCCGCGCCCCACCGCGGCACGCCCGGCGGCGGGTTCATGCTGATCGCAGCGCCAATCGGACCGGCCTCGAGATCCGCCGGCGACACGCTCACCTGCGCGCCGCGGATGAAGCCGAGGCCGCCGTGATCGAAATTGTCCGCGTTGAAATCATCCAGGGTGTGCCGCTGGGCGCTCGGCCCCATGTAGATATTGACGTAGCGGTCGTCGAACGCGGCAAAGACCCTCGCCCCGATGTGGGCCATCAGATGCCGGCCCACCTGCCCGCTCGAATTCGCCAGGCCGTTCGGGAACTTCGCGGTCTTCGACAGCAGCAGCAGGCGGACGTTGTCGTAGATGAAGGGGGCGAGAATGACGAGCTCCGCTTCAATCGTGTTGTCCGATCCGTCGGGTCCGTAGTACGCCACGCCGGTCGCACGCCCGCCGGCGTCGCTGTTGACGCGGTAGCACATCGCGCCGGTGATCGCCTTGAAGTTGCCGGTCCGGTCGGCCTCGGGCAGCTTCGTGACCAGAATGGACGACTTGGCGCCGACGTGGCAGCCGAAGGCCTGGCAGAAGCCGCAATAGGTGCAGGCCGACCGCCCCTGATACGGCCGCGAGAGGATGGCGCGCGGCGTCGAAAACGGATGGTGGCCCAGCTTGCGCGCGCCGGTTTCAAAGAGCGCGCCCGCCTGATCCACCAGCAGCGGCGGCAGCGGATAGTCGCGGCGGCGGGGCGCCTCGAACGGGTTGCCGCCGTCAATCGTGCGCCCCTGGAGATTCCCCGCCTTCCCGGACACGCCAAGGTCATATTCGGCGCGATCGTAGAAGGGCTCGAGGTCGGCGTAGCTCAGCGGCCAGTCGGCCAGCGATGAGTCGCTCGGAATGGCCGCGGCCCCGTAGCGCTCGATCGTCTGCGACCGCGCGCGGAAGTCGTCTTCGTGAAGCCGCCACGAGACGGCGCCGTAGTGCACGGTGCCGCCGCCCGCCTGGTTCCCGTAATTCAGAATCGGGAGCGGATAGGCGCGGGCCTTCGCGTTGGCGCGCCAGGTCACGGGCTGACGCCTGGCGTTCGGGCGCAGCTCCTGCCGCTGGAAGTAGCGCAACTCGTCGTGCGGCGTGAAGTCCGCCGTGGTGAGCCGGGGACCGCGCTCCAGCGCGATGACCTTCATGCCCGCCTTGCCGAGCTCGGCGGCGAGAATCCCGCCCGCAGCGCCGGCACCCACGATGACGACGTCCGTCTTTTCGGTGGCCACGTCAGCTCCTCTTCGCCTGCGCCTGCAGACCGATGATGGGCGCGCGCGTGAACGCCTGCCGGCTCTGCATGTCGGCCGGGGTGAACACCGGCTGCGCACCCGGAAAGCCGACCAGCCGCCACCCGGCGAAGTCTTTGTTGCCGCCGTAGATCGGGTCGGCGAACAGGCCTTCCATCGTGTGCGTGCGAACCGTGTCGAAGAACGCCTTCGCGTCCGGCCAGGTGAATCCGCCGGCCGTGCCCTCGTCGAGTGCCCGGATCACGTCGTCCTGGCGCGCGGCGGCCAGCCGCGCGAACGACTCGTTGTACGTCTTGCGGCAGTGCGCCTCGAGCGCGGAGAGACCCCGCCGGTAGACATCCTGAAGGTCGGCGTAGGCGCCGGCCAGCGCGAGGTCGATGTAATTGAGCACGCCCGCCTCGCGCGCGCCCGGCTTGCCCGGCGCTCCGGGCATGAGCCGTTCGGTGAATGCCGCGATGGCGGCGGCTTCCTCCTGGTTGAAGAACGCGCCGTGCCCCTGCCCTTCCGAGCGCGGCTGAGCGGCGGCCGAAGCGCCTGTACTGGTGTGCTGTTCCTGCGCGCCGGCGGCCGCCCCTGACCCGAGTCCGGCACCCGCAACGGCTCCCGCGCCTGCCGCGGCGCGAGCCAGAAATTCACGTCGAGATGCACGTCGCTTGCGCATGCGACTCTCCTCTCTTCAGGCGGCCGATTATAACGTCACACGCGGGCAGCGGTCTGACCGTAATGCGATACTGTACGCCCATGACAGCCGGGCGTCGGCTCGTGACGTTGGTGGTGTTCGCAGTTGCCGTGCTCGGCGTCTGCGCCCCCGCGCGGGCGCAGCTCACCGAGCCGTTCGACCACCTGCACCTGGCGGTCACCGACGTCGAGCGCGCCCGCGACTGGTACATCCGGCACATGGGCGGCAACGAAGGCGAAACCTCGGAGACCGTCGCCTGGGGCAAGTGGCCGGTCGATCACCCGCTGCCCATCCAGCTGCACTTCATGCTCTCGTCCGACGCCCGCCCGAGCGCGGGCAGCGCCATCGACCATCTCGGCTTCTCGTTTGCCGATCTCGACGCGACGGTGCGGGCGCTGCAGGCGGCCGGCGTGAAGATCGTGCGCCCGGTCGAGGAGGTTCCCGGGCTCTGGAAGCGGGCCGTTGTCGAAGACCCGTGGGGCGCCACGCTCGAGCTGGTGCAGGACCCCGATGCGCTCGGCCTCCATCACGTCGAGCTGCGCGTGCCCGATCCGGATCAGGCGCTGCGCTGGTACGTGAAAGCCTTCGGCGGCGACCGCACGAAATACAAAGGTCAGATCGACGCCGTCCGCTATCGCGAGCTCGGCGTCTTCTTCCTCTTTGCCGTCAGGGACGAGCACGCGGCGCCCGCGACGGGACACGCGATCGACCACATCAGCTTCGGCCCGATCGACCTGGACAAGGTCGTGAGCGCGCTCACTGCGGACAGCGCGACGTTCACGTCGAACCCCAACCCGCGGATCAATCCGGGCTGCCGCCTCGTGCAGACCGACGGCGAGAACGGCCCCGGCGGCATCCGCCGGCTCTATTGCGCGCAGCCCGACCAGCTCTCCCATCGCGTCGTGTACCTCGACGGCCCGGGCGGCGTCCGAATCGAGCTCGTCCAGCATCTCGAGGCAGGAGGGCACTGATACGCTCGACCGGGTCATCGAGTTCTCGCTGCGCAACCGCGTTCTGGTCCTGCTGATTGCGGCGGGCCTCGGCGCGTGGGGCTGGTGGGCTGCCGGCGCGACGCCGATTGACGCCATCCCCGATCTCTCCGACAACCAGGTCATCGTCTTCACCGAGTGGCCGGGCCACAGCGCCCAGGAGGTCGAAGACCAGGTGAGCTACCCGCTCACCGTGAACCTGCAGGGCCTTCCGAGCGTCCGTGTCGTCCGCTCGCAGTCGGCGTTCGGGTTTTCGATGATCTACGCGATCTTCGAAGACAACGTGGACCAGTATTTCGCGCGCACGCGGGTGCTGGAGCGGCTGAATCTCGTGTCCACGGTGCTGCCCGAGGGCACCTCGCCGACGCTCGGGCCCGACGCGACCGGCGTGGGCCACGTCTTCTGGTACACGATCGAGAGCAGCCGCCATTCGCTGCGCGAGCTGCGCAGCCTCCAGGACTGGTTCGTCCGGTATCAGCTCAACGCGGTTCCCGGCGTGGCCGAAGTCGCCTCCATCGGCGGCCACGTGCAGCAGTACCAGATCGACGTCGATCCGAACCGCCTGCGCGCCTACAACCTGTCGCTCGGCGACGTGGTCGAGGCGGTGCGCAACAGCAACCAGAACGTCGGCGGCAACGTCCTCGAGGCCAACGGCACCTGGTCGATCGTCCGCGGGGTGGGGCTCGTCGAGTCGGTGGACGACATCGCCGGGATCGTGGTCGGCGCCTCACGCGGCGTGCCGGTGCACGTCCGCCAGATCGGCGACGCGCACATCGGCGAGGCGTTCCGCGTGTCGTCGCTCGTCAAGGGCAGCACCGAAGCGGTCGGCGGCGTCATCGTGGCGCGGACCGGCGCCAACGCGCAGCAGGTGATCGCCGGCGTCAAGGCGCGCATCGCGCAGATCAGCCCCGGCCTGCCCGACGGCGTGCGCATCGTCCCGTTCTACGACCGGTCGGCGCTCATCGAGCAGGCGGTCGACACGCTGCGGACGACTCTGTTCGAGGAAATCGGGCTCGTCACGCTGGCGCACATCGTGTTCCTGATGCACCTGCGGTCGATCCTCGTGGTGACGCTGCCGCTGCCGCTCGCCGTGCTCATGTCGTTTCTCGCGATGTATTACGTCGGCATCTCGTCGAACATCATGAGCCTGGCCGGCATCGCGATTGCGATCGGGGTGCTCGTCGATGCCGGCATCGTCGTCACCGAGAACGCCTTCCGGCAGATCGAGCGCAGCGGCATCGACGTGCGGGACCGCCAGGCGGTGTGGACGTCGGTGCGGGAGTCGACGCGGCTGGTCGGCCGGCCCGTGTTTTTCTCGATGGCGATCATCGTGCTCGCCTTCATTCCGGTGTTCGCGCTGACCGGCCAGGCGGGCAAGCTGTTTCAGCCGCTCGCCTTTACCAAGACCTTCGCGGTGGCCGCCGCGACGCTGCTGGCGCTCACGCTCGTGCCGGTGCTCTGCACCATCCTGCTCGGCGGGCGGATGCACGACGAGGGCGCCAACCCGGTGATGCGCTTCCTCCGCGCCCTGTACCGGCCCGCGCTCGACGCGGCGCTCTCGCACCGCTGGGTCACGCTGACCGCGGCCGCCCTCGTGCTGGCGGGCGCCGCCCTGGTCGGCTCGCGCATCGGGAGCGAGTTCATGCCGCCGCTCAACGAAGGCGACCTGCTGTTCATGCCGATTGCCAATCCGAGCATCTCGCTCGAGGAGAACACCGAGATCGCGAAACAGCAGAACGCCGCCCTCCTGCAGGTGCCCGAAGTCGAGTACGCGGTGGCCAAGGTCGGCCGCGCCGACACCTCCACCGATCCGTCGCCGCTCAACATGACGGAAACCGTCGTGCACCTCAAGCCGCGCGCGGCGTGGCGGGCGGGCGTCACGCTCGAGCAGCTCCGCGCCGAACTGAGCCGCATCACCCAGCTCCCCGGCGTCACCACCATCTGGACGATGCCGATCATCAACCGGATCGAGATGCTGTCGACCGGCATCCGGTCCGAAGTGGGCGTCAAGATCTACGGGAGCGACCTCCTGGTCCTCGACGACGCGGCGCGGCGGGTGGCCACGGTGCTGCGGTCGGTCCCCGGCGCCACCAACGTCTACCCCGAGCCGCTCGTCGGCGCCCAGTATCTGAACGTGCGGGTCGATCGCGACGCGGCGGCGCGCTACGGCCTCAGCGTGGCCGCCGTGCAGGAGGTCATCGAGACGGCGATCGGCGAACGGGTGGTCACGCGCACGCTGGAGGGACGGCAGCGCTTCCCCGTGCGCGTCCGGTACGCGCCCGAGTACCGCGAGGAAATGCCGACGCTCGCCGAAGTGCTGGTGGCGACGCCCTCCGGCGAGCAGGTGCCGCTCGCGCAGGTGGCGCACTTCGAGCAGGCGCGCGGCGCCGCGATGATCACCTCCGAGAACGGCCTGCTGTTCGCCACCGTGCTGCTCAACGTGCAGGGACGCGATGTCGGCGGCTTCGTCGAGGACGCGAAAGCCGCGGTGGCGTCGCAGGTCGCGCTGCCGCCGGGCTCCTTCGTCGGATGGACCGGCCAGTACGAGAATCAGCTCGTCGCCAGGCGCCGGCTCCAGCTCATCATCCCGATCGTCCTGGTCGTGATCTTCGCGCTGCTGTATTTCACGTACCACTCGGCGCTCGAGGCCGCCCACGTGCTGCTGACGGTCCCGTTCGCGCTGACCGGCGGCGTCTATCTGCTGTGGATGCTCGGCTACAACTTCTCGGTGGCCGTGTGGGTGGGGTTCATCGCGCTCTTCGGCACCGCCGTCCAGACCGCCGTCGTGATGGTGATCTACCTGGACGAGGCCGTGCGGCACAAAGTGGCGGAGCTCGGCGGCGTGCTGACGCGCCATGACCTCCGCGACGCCGTGATGGAAGGGGCGCTGCTGCGCCTGCGGCCGAAGGTGATGACGGTCTCGACGGTGGTGGCCGGCCTGCTGCCGATCATGTGGACGAACCGCGTCGGAGCCGAAGTGATGAAACCGCTCGCCACGCCGGTGCTGGGAGGCATGCTCTCCTCCCTCCTCTACGTGCTCATCGTGACGCCGGTGCTGTTCTACTGGATTCACGAACGGCGGCTTGCGGCGGCGCTGCGCCCCGACGAGGCGGGTCTGCACCCTGCGGCTCTCGCAGGGCGCGAGACCCGCCCTGCGTACGAAAGAGGGGAATCGCCGGACGAACACGCCGCGCACGCAGGCCGAGTCTCGCGCCCGCCAGGTGCCATCGGGCGCAGGCCCGGCGGACGCGCGATCATCGCCGCGCTCGCTCTCGTCGCTCTGGCCGCCGCCGGCTGGTGGGCCTGGACCCGGCAGTCGCCGCCGGCCGGGGCGCCGGCGGGCGCCGTGCTCCAGACCGTGCGCAGCGGCAATCTCGTCATCACGCTGGCGAACGGGGAAGGCCAGCTCCAGCAGGGCGCCAACCGGTTCCGGATCGAGTTCCGCTCGACCGCCACGAATGCGCTGGTTGACGTCGGCGTCGTGCGGTTCAGTGGATCGATGACCATGCCGGGCATGGTGATGCCGAGCACGATCATGATTACCCCGGCAGACCGGGCCGGCGTCTACGACGCCACCGGCGAGTTCGGGATGGCGGGTTCCTGGCAGATGAGCATCGAGTGGAACGGACCCGCCGGGCAGGGCTCGGCCGCATTCCAGGGGGACGTGCGATGACGCGAATCAAGAGAGGTGCTTTCTCGGCGGCGTTCCTCTGCGGCCTGCTGGCGGGAGTCCCTCGCGCGGACGCACAGGAGGTCACGGTCGAGCAGCTGGTCGCCCTCGCGCTCGAGCGATCGCCCGAGCTGCAGGCCGCGCGCGCCGACATCGCGGTTGCCGGCGGCCAGGTCACGCAGGCGGCGCTCAGGCCGAACCCGATGCTCTCCACCTCGCACGAGCACGAGCCGGGCGGCATGACGATCACGGGCGCGGAAGTCGCGTGGCCGCTCGACCTGTTTCGCCGGCCCGCGCGGGTCGCCGTCGCCAGAGGGATGGCCGACGTGACCACGCTCGCGATCCGCGACCGCGAGCGCCTGCTGGCGTCCGCGGTGCGCGAGCAGGCCGGACGCGTGCTCGCCGAACGCCGCACGCTGGAGCTGACAAACGAGGCGCTGACCGCGGCCCGGCGGATGCGCGATCTGCTCGACCGCCGCGTCACCGAAGGCGGCTCGACGAAGATCGACGCCAACCTCGCCGCGGTGGAAGCGCTGCGGCTCGAGGCGGACGCGGCGATCGCGGCAGGTGAGATCGAGGCCACCACCATCCAGCTGAAGGCGCTGGTGGGGCTCGCCGCTGACGCGCCGCTCGCGCTCGGCGACTCGCTCGAGACGCGTGCGGCCGCGCCCGCGGTGCCGCGGCTGACGCCCGCCGCCGCCATCGAGACGCGCCCCGACCTGCGCGAGGCGATCGCCCGCATCGGCCTGGCCGACGCCCGCGCCGAGCAGGCGCGCCGCGACGCGCGGTCGGAGGTGTCGCTCGTCGGCGGGTGGACCCGGAACCACTGGGTGTTTCCCCAGCTCGGGCTCGACGAGCGCGGCCGGACGACCCCGATCCAGAATACGTTTCATACGTATACCGTGGGAGCGACGGTGAGCCTGCCGTTTTCGAACCGCAATCAGGGGACGCTCGCCTCGGCGCAGGCCGAACGCCAGGGAGCCGAGGCGCTGTTTGCCGCGCGCCAGCGCGCGGCCCGCGCCGACATCGACGCCGCCCTCGCGCGCGAGCGCCAGGCGCGGCGCGCCGTCGAGATCTACGCGACGACCGCGCGCGAACTGGCGCGCCAGAATGTCGACGTCATGCTCGAAGGCTACGACCTCGGCCGCTTCCCGCTGTCGGACGTACTCGCGGAGCAGCGCCGCTACCTCGACGTGGAGGCGGGGTACACGGCGGTGCTGTCGCGCGCCTACGACGCCCGGGCTGCCGTGGCCCGCGCGTTCGGAGAGACGCCGTGAACGGATCGCGCGCCCGGCTGCCGTGGCCCCTGCTCGGGCTCATCGCCGTGGGCCTGCTCGCGGCCGGGGCCGCGATCGGCTACGGCATCCGCCGCCCGGCCGACCCGCCTGCCGGCGCAGCGACCGGGATGCCGGCCGAGAGCGCCACGCCGCCGGCCGACGCCGGCCACGTGCACAGCGCCGTGGCACCAGCCTCCGACACGCCCACGACGGGCGACGTCGTCGTGACGCTGACACCCGCGATGGCCTCGCGCGCCGGCATCACGACGGCCGCCGCGACCACCGGGGTCACCTCGGCCGAGCTCCGCATGCCGGGCATCGTCCAGCCCAACGCGTACAAGGAAGTGGCGGTGACGTCGCTCGTGTCCGGGCGTGTGACGCAAGTGAACGCCGAGCTCGGGGAGCGCGTGACCGCGCAGCAGCCGCTGGCGACCGTCTACAGCCCGGAGCTGGCCGAGGCGCAAACGGCGTTCATCGCGGCGCGCGCGGAACAGGCCGCGCACGCACAGAAGCAGGCGCGCACGCAGCGGCTGACCGCCATCGGCGCGGCGACACGCGAAGAGCTGGAAGCGCACGAGGCGGAGCGCGCCAAGATCGACGCCGACGTGGAAATCGCCCGCGCGCGGCTGGCGCTGTTCGGCATCCCCGAGGAGCGCACCCAACGGCTCGCGGGCCCGCAGGACGTCGTCACCACGATTGCCGTCAGGGCGCCGCTGGCGGGCGTGGTGACGCGCCGCGCCGCCAACGCCGGCCTGAACATCGACCCGTCGATGCCGCTCTTCACGGTGACCGACCTCTCCACCGTCTGGGTCGTGGCCGACCTGTACGAGCGGGACTTCTCGAAGGTGCGCGTCGGGAGCCCGGCCGCCGTCACCAGCACGGCGTATCCCGGCATGACGCTGCGGGGCCGCGTCAGCTATATCGATCCGCAGGTGCAGCAGGAAACGCGCACGGCGAAGCTGCGCGTCGAAGTGCCGAACCCGTCCGGCCAGCTGCGGTTCGGCATGTATGTCGACGTGCAGGCCGGCCAGACCGGCGCGCGGCCCGGCCTCTTCGTGCCGAAAACCGCGGTGCAGCTCGTCGGCGGCGGCGCCGTCGTCTATCTGGCCCAGGGAGACGGCCGGTTCGTCGAGCGGAAGGTCACACTCGGCGGCGAGAACGGCGATCGGGTGCTCGTCGCCTCCGGTCTCCAGCCTGGCGACCAGGTCGTGACGAGCGGCGTGTTCTTCCTGCGCGCGGAGCGGGAGCGGACGGTGGGCGGTGGGCAGTAGGCAGCGGGCGGTGGGCAGTGGGCAGTGGGCAGAGTCGGGAGCCGGCGGACTGAAGGTGTTATAATCCGCGCCCTTTGCAGCTGGGCTGAGTTCAGCACCTGCGGGCGGGGCGAGTGGCTTGATGGTCCGTGTCGGGAGTGCCTATGAAGGGGCTTCGCGCTGCTGTCTGTGCGTCCGTCAGCCTGGGGCTGTCGATCGGCGTTCCGCCCGCCGCCTTCGGCCAGACCGAAACCGGGCTGTCGCCACGGCAGCTCCTGATCCGGCTCACCAGCGCCGCCGGGACCGGCACCGGCGTCTCGAACATCGGTGAAGTCATCGCCGACCTGGTCGGCCTCGAGGTCTCGACCGCACCGCTCGGATCGTCGGCGGGCGGCTTCACGTTCACCTTCGATCCGGTGACCCGCTCTTTCAGGCGGGCGGCGCCCTCATTCGGGCCGATGTTCGGCGAGCGCGCCATCACGGTCGGCGAAGGCGGCGCGAATGTCGGGATCAATTTTCTCCGCCGCACCTACGACACGCTGGACGGGACCGACATCCGCGGCGGCGGGCTCGAGACGGTGACGCTCTCTGTCGACGGTGCGCCGCTGTACCGTGGAACCGCGGCGCTCGACGTGCAGACCGACACGGTCGTCCTCTTCGGGAACGTCGCGCTCAACGGCCGGCTCGACGCCGGCGTGGCCATCCCCTACGTCAGGCTGGAGATCGACGGCCGGCACCAGATCGCCGACGAAGTGGCGGTTGGCGCGGCGTCGGCGGAGGGCCTTGGCGACGTCGCGCTGCGCGCGAAACTGCGCGTGTGGGCGCACGGGCAGGGCGGGCTGGCGCTCGGCGTCGACGCGCGGCTGCCGACCGGCGACAAGGAGGCGCTGCTCGGCGCGGGCGTCACGCGCGCGCTGGTGAGCGGCATCTGGTCGGGCACCTTCGGGCCGCTCGGGCCGCACGCCTCCGTCGGGTACGAATTCTGGAGCGATCCGTTTCAGATCTTCGATCCGCTGCAGCGCTCCGCGGTGGACGCGGGTCGCAACGGCATCGTGTACGCCGGCGGCATGGAGTGGGCCGCCACGGATCGGCTGACCGTGAACGGCGAAGTCACCGGCCGGACGGTGACCGACGGCGGCCGGCTTTCGCATCGCACCCTGCCGTTTCTCGGCAACCCGTTCGGGATCACCGAAGCCACCGTGGCGTCGGTCGATCCGCGCGGCCTGCATCAGATCTCCGCGTCGACGGGCATCAAGTGGAACATCGCCGGCACGCTGCTCCTGACCGCAAACGTTCTTGTCCCGCTGGACGACTCAGGACTGCGCGATCGCATGACGCCGATCGTCGGCTTCGATTGGGGGTTCTGATGAGGGCCAGACCTGCATTCGGCGGGCTCTGCCTGGTGTGCCTGGTACTGGCGCCGGCCCCTGCGTTCGCGCAGCTCGACGAGCCCTCCTGGGGCCTGACCGTCGGCGTGGCCCCGCTCTGGCGGGTGCCGGACGGCCTCACCAGGACGTTTGATGCCACCGAGCTGGACATCAAGGGGCGCGAGCTGCGCGTCGGGCTCGTCCGCGGGACGACGCTCGGCGACGAATGGGGGATTTCGCTCGTTCACAAGCGCCTGTCCAAGGAATCGGTCGTCTCGGTGCGCCAGTCGAACGACGTCATCTCCGTGGTCACCGACGACGCGGAGCTGCTGGGGGTCGAGGTACATCGGTTCTTTTCGTTCGTGCGCGTGGGGCACGCCCAGATCGGCGTGAACCTCGGCGGTGGGGTGGCGCAGATGCGCGGGTTTGTGACCGGCTCGGTCGACCCTGGCGACGGCACGTCGATCCGCGCGCCCATCGGGTTCTCGGAGTTGTTCACGCTGGTCGGGCGCGACATCGACGTCTTCCCGCTTGCCCGGGCGGAGGTGGCGGTCGCCGCAATGATCGGCGATCGCACGAAGCTGCGCATCGGCAGCGGGTTCAGCATGCCGGGGATTCAGATCGCCAGCGTGTCGCTGTCGGTGCTTCTGGGACGCTACTGACCATGCGCGCACAGACACCGGGGTGGCGGGCAGGCATCGGCTGCAGCGTGGCGGCGCTGGCGGTGGCGCTCGGGGCGCCGGCCTGCAGTCCCGGGTCGCTTCCCGGATCGCCTACCCCGATCGTCGTGGGCGGCGGCGGCGGCCGCTACGGCGGCACGCTGTCGTACCGGCGCGTCGGCGGGAGTTTCGCGATCAACGAATCGCCGCAGTCGCTGGGCCTGTCACTCGTGCTGTCGGCCGCAGACCAGTTCGTGGCGCAGTTTGAAACCTCCGGCGGCAGCCGCGGCAGCCTGCAGGGCACCCTCCACGGCGCGCTGAACAGCGGGACGTTCACCGCCACGGCGCTGGTGTCGACGCCCGCGGAATCGCCGGATCTCGCGCTTGGGGGCGCCCTGCTGCCGGCATTCCGTCCCCGGGCCGCCGCCACATGCGAGGGCCGTGGCGAAGCCACCGGCCGCTTTGCCGGCCCCGACCTGACCTGGCAGATCGACGCGATCACCTACGACAACTGCGCCGGCCTCGTGACGAGTTCCGACGCACAGGCGACCGCGATCAGCCCCATCCCTCAGGCGCTCCCGGCACGCGCCACCGTGGTGCTCACCGTGTTCCCGGGAACGTCAATTCCCCCGGGGCGCTGTGACAACGGCAGCAACGGGTTTCCCTTCACGGTGGAGATCGCCGAGACCAGCGGCGTGGGCCTGACCTTCGACGACACCATCGTCATCGAAGAACGGCGCGGCGGGCAGCTGGCCAGCACGCGGCGGGTGGACAACCCGTTGACGTCGCTCCAGGCCGGCGAAAGGCGCCGCCACTCCGCCTGCAGCCCGTTTGCGGGTACCTACCAGGCGTTCTTCACCGGGCGCGACGCCCGCGGCAACCAGATCCGGTTCGCCTCGCCGCTCGTCACCTTCGGGTCGTAGCGGGAATCGTGTCGGCGGCGTCCGGCTTCCGGGAGACCGTCAGTCCACCCGGCCGGTGTTCTCGATCACCCACACGTCGCTGCGCTTGCGGAGCGTGAACACGTCTCGCTGCGCCGCCGAGACCGCGCGCTGGCCGGTGCGAGGCGTGCAGACGTAGGTGCTGCGGACGTTCACCTGCGCAGTGGTCGGCTCCGCCGGGTCGATCAGGAACCGCATGTCGTCGAACTGCACGTCGTAGGCGCGACAGTTGTCGAACGACCGCTGCAGCGTCTGTCGTGCCTCGCGCTGGAGCGAGGGGAAGATCTGCATGACCGCGTTGATGTCGCGGTCACGGTAGGCCGCCTGAAACCGGCCGAGGGCCGCGATGAGGCCCGCGCGCTCCCTTTCGAGCGGATTGGGCGCCGGTGACGGCGCGACCACTGCGGCGGGGGCTGGGGCTGCCGCGGGGGCGGGGGCTGGGGCGCCGGCCGAGGCTGGGACCGGCGCGGGAGCGGCGGCCGGCTGGGCGCGCCGGGCCAGCGCGTCGGTGGCCGCCTGCTGAAACGCGTCGCGGGCGAGGAGCGCCTGCAGCCCGGCGTCGACGTGCGCCGCGCGCTGCCGCGCCGCCTCGGCGCGCCCCTTCGCATCAAGGGCGATGCGCCACGTCTCGCCCGCCGAGTCCGCGGCGTTTCGCGCGGTTGCACTCTTCTCAGCCGAACTCATGGCGTCGAATGCGGCCGCGCTCACGCGCCCCGCGAGGTCGCCGAGGCGCGGGTCGCCGCGCGCCGCCGGGTTCCGCGCGAGCAGATCGAGCGCGCCCGACAGATCGCCACCGGTGTACATCGTGCCGACGCGCGCGAGGAGATCCTGAATGCCGGTGTCGATCGCCGCGTCGACGCGCGCCGGGGCCGGGGCCACAGCACGGCCGGCGGCGGCCGGCGGCGCGGGACGCGCACCCTCACCCGGCGGCGTCACAGGACGAGGGGCGGCGACGACGGCGGGCGTCTCGATTCCCACGCTGGGGGTCGGCGCCGCCGGGACCGGCGGCGCCGCGATGGGCGCTTCGATCGGCGGGGCAGACGGTGCGGCAGCGCGCTCAGGTACGGCGACGGCGCCCGGGCCGATCTCGCGCAGCACGAGCACCGTCGCGAAGGCGATCGCCGCCACGGCCGCGGCCCCACCAGCGGTCCAGGCGAGCACCCGGCCGCGCGACGACACACCGCCCGGGCCGGACGCCCGCCCCCGGAGAGCGGGCGAGGACGGTTCGCGCCTGTCGGCGACGGCCGACTGCTGCACGCGCGCGAGCATCCCCCGCACGGTGGCATTGGTCGGGTCGATGGCAACCGCGTCCCTGAGGAGCAGGAGCGCCGCTGCCGTTTCGCCCTTTTCGAGGTGGACGCTTGCCTCCGCGAGATAGCGGTGAACGGACAGCTCCTTTTCCTCACGCCGCTGGCCCAGCAGACCGAACGCGTCCCGGTGTGACCCGTCCGGCGAGGTCGTCCCTGCCTGGCTGGCGGGCGCGTGTGCGGGCCCCGGCCGGACGACCACCGTCTGCAGACCGACCTCGGTGTCCAGCTGGCGCCTGATCTCGGCAAGCGCCGTCCGCATGTCGGCGAGGTCCGCGAATCGGCGTTCCGGCGCCTTCTGAAGCGCGCGCATCACGATGCGTTCGACCTCGGGAGGCAGGCCGGCGTAGAGATCACCGAGCGGCGGCGGGTCCTCGTGCGGCAGCCGGTGCAGCAGCCCGTCGTCGAGCCCGCCCCTGAAGGCCTGGTGGTAGCAGAGCAACTCGTACGCCACGGCACCGGTCGCGAAGATGTCGCTGCGATGATCGACCGGACGGCCGAGCATCTGCTCCGGCGACATGTAGTTGAGCGTGCCGATCAACGACCCGTCACGGGTCATGCCCGACCCCGCTGTTCGCGCGATGCCGAAATCGAGAATGCGGATGACGCCCTCGCGATCGACCATCAGATTCGCCGGTTTGACGTCGCGATGCACGACGCCCGCACGGTGGGCGAAGTGCAGCCCGGCGCAAATCTGTTCGAGATACGAGAGCTTGTCGGCGAGCGTCACCGGTCGCCGGTGACGGATCACGTCGGCCAGCGACTCGCCTTCGACGAACTCCATCACGATGTACGGCTGGTAGTCGTGATGACCCGTGGCGTGAATGGTGATGATGTTCGGATGCCGGAGGCTGGCCGCCGCCTGTGCCTCGCGCAGGACGCGCGCGAGCAGTTCCGGATCCTGCACCTGGTCGCGCAGCATCTTGATGGCGACCGCGCGATTCAGCGCCGGATCGCGGCCCAGGTATACCGTCCCCATGCCGCCGGATCCGAGTTGGCGAACAACTTCGAAGCTGCTGATGTGCGAAGGTAGTGTCGCCATCGAGGGCCGCCGTCGGCGTGGATTATACCGCCCAGCCTGTCTTTCGACGCGGGACCCGCGGCTCCCCGCGCGCGCTGTTGATCACCACGTCCGCGCGCTCAGCGGCGGGCGGGATCCGGCGACTCCTCGCGCGGATTGAATCGCGCCGATTGAAATCCCGAACGCGACACGTTCGCCGCCGAGCTGCCTGGGCCCTCACCGCCGTCGAGGAGGCGGAAGTCCGCCAACGCCTGTTGAATCAGACGGGCCACTTCAGCGTGGCCTTCCCGGCTCCAATGGCCGAGATGCGGATCGCCCATCGCGCTGCATCCAAACGCGCGGCGGCCGGTGTCGGCAGTGTACCGGTCGAGCGGAGCCACCAGGTCGCGGTAGAACCAGCCGGAATCCTCGGCCGCGAGTTCCCGCATCAGGGTGTCTGGCTGGTCTTCCAACCCCCAGAGGTAGTCAGGCAGGCCATTGAACACGACGAGGCGCGCGCCACGCGCTTCCACGCGCGCCCGGAGCTCCCTGATGAGTTGCTTGGTGGTCTCTACTGCCGACGCCAACTCTGCGGCCGGCGCGTACGATGGCTGGAGGGTCAACGCGACCCGGCCTGGCGCGGCCAGCTGCCGAACGGCCAGCATGGTTCGGACAAGCTCCGAATGCGCGCGTACCGGCATCACCGCCCGCCGAAGCAGGAATCCCCACGTGTCTTTGAACGACGTGTCGGCGACCAGCCGGCCTTCCCGGACCGCAAAGAACGGATCCCACAACCAGCTCCTGCGCTCCCGCTCAACCAGCGCGCGAGAGTTATCGGTCAGATCGTTGCCGATGACGACCAGGATCACGAGGTCGGGTGAGTAGCGGTAGCCCTCGGTGTCAAACCACAGGTATTCGTACCCGGTGCCGGCGGCGCCTCGGCCGGCATTGATGACCTCAAACGCGGTCCGTCCCTGTCTTGCGTTCAAGCGACGTTCGAGAACCTTCGTCCACGTCTGCTCGACCGGATGCTCGACCGCCGCGGTGAATGAATCGCCCAACGCAAGAATTCGAAACGTCCCCGGTGGCTTGTCGTACGGGTACTCCCGGTCTCGAAGGCCGCGCGAGTTGATCCGGCCTTCGGAACCCCATCCACAGACCGCCTCGCTGATGACCCAGGCCTTGTAGGACGCGTTGGAGCGGTACCGCCAGCCGAGCGTCGTATCCATCTCGATGTACTCGAGGCCAAACGGTCCCCACAGACGCAAGCCGCCTTCGGCGGCCAGCAGCGACAACGTCAGGGAGACGAGGACGACGCTGAATTTTCTCGACATGGGCGAACGTGTCGATTTGGCGGGCCGATCATAGCGTAGCGCCGGGATTGCGGCGATGCCCCGCGCCGCGCCCCGGGCGCGGCGCGGGGCGGCACTTGATCCGTTCCCTGCACGGCGTATACTGCGCCGCACATGTCTTGTCCTCTCGCTCGCTCGCCTTCTTGCCTGTCCCGTATACGGAGGAGGATCTGATGAGGCGTTTCGTCAGGGAATGGTCGATCGGCATTCTGAGTGTTCTTCTGACCGCCAGCGTCGCGTCGGCGCAGCTGTCAACCGCCCAGCTCAGCGGTCGTGTGACCGACGAGAGTGGCGCCATCCTTCCCGGTGTCACCATCACGGTCTCGCAGACCGACACCGGGTTCATGCGGAGCGACGTGACCGACGGCAATGGGTCGTACGTCCTGACGAACCTCCCCCTGGGCCCGTACCGGTTCGAGGCGGCACTGCAGGGGTTCCGCACGTTCGTGCGGACCGGCATCGTCCTGCAGGTCGGCGCCACACCTGAGCTGAACGTCCAGCTGTCGGTCGGCGCCCTGGAGGAGTCGGTGACCGTGCAGGGGGCGGCGCCGCTCGTCGACGTCCAGAGCTCCGGGATCAGCGAGGTGGTGCAGAACGAACAGATCCTGGCGCTGCCGCTCAACGGACGCAATGCGGTCGAACTCGTGATGGTGGCCGGCGCGGCCGTGCAGGTGACGAATGCGTCGAGCCGGGCGGTGCCCGGCGGCCTCGGGGTGTCGGTTGCGGGCGGACAGTCATTCGGCGTGGCCTACCTGCTGGACGGCGCGATGCACAACAACCCGCAGGACAACCTGAACATGCCGTTCCCCTTCCCGGACGCGCTGCAGGAGTTCAGCGTCGCAACCAGCGGCCTCAACGCCCAGCACGGCATGCACGCGGGTGCCGCGGTCAACGCCGTGACGAAGTCGGGGACGAACCGCTTCAGCGGAAACGCGTTCGAGTTCCTGCGCGACCGGCGCTTCAATGCCACGAACCCGTTCGCGCAGATCGGCCCGAACGGCACGCGTGTGGACGACGGCCTGAAGCGCAACCAGTTCGGCGGCACGTTCGGCGGACCGATCGCACGGAACAGGCTTTTCTTCTTCGGGGCAGTCCAGGGGACGACCGTCCGTCAGCAGCCGGCCGCCAACATCGCGCGCGTCCCGACGGCGGCAATGCTGGCCGGCGACTTCACGGCCGCGGCGTCGCCCGCCTGCAACGGGGGCCGGCAGGTCGCGCTGCGCGGCGGCTTCGTGAACAACCGCGTCGATCCCGCGCAGTTCAGCCGGGCCGCGCTGAACATGGTCAAGTACCTGCCGGCGACGACCGATCCCTGCGGCGAGGTGACCTACTCGCAGCGCAAGGACAGCAACGAGGCGCAGTACGTCGGGAGGATCGACTACCAGCGGACCGCCGACGACACGATCTTCGGGCGCTACATGTCGACCGGCGTCACCCTGCCGAGTCCGGTGCGGGAGGGCGATACCGTGCTGTCGCTGTACGACGCCGCCAACAACGCCGGTCTGCAGGGCATGGACGGCATGGCCCATTCGCTGGCGCTCGGCGACACGCACGTGTTCGGCTCGAACACGGTGAACTCGCTGCGGTTTGCGTTCAACCGGTCGGCGGTCAGCCGCTTCGCGCCTGACACGTTCGACCCGTACGACCTGGGCTCCGATGTCTACAGCTACGCGCCCCACGTCATGTGGCTGAGAGTGCAGGGCGCGTTCGAGGCCCAGAACCAGGGCAACAGCCGGTTTCTGACCAACGCCTCCCAGCTGAGCGATGACTACACCCTCGTGCGCGGCGATCACCAGATCTCACTCGGCGCGAGCGCCGCGTACTGGAAGTACTACTTCCAGACGCACGCGCGTTCGGGCGGGTTCTGGATCTTCACCGGCCAGCTGACCGGGCTGGGGCTCGGGGACCTGCTCATGGGCCGCGTCGGCCGGCTGGAACATGGCGGGCCGGCCATCCTGCCCATGGATCAGTGGTACATGGGCTTCTACGCGCAGGACACCTGGCGGGCGTCGCCGCGGGTGACCATCAACGGAGGCCTCCGCTGGGAGCCGTACTTCGGGCAGAACGTGACGAGCGGCGCCGTCTACAACTTCAGCCTCGAGAACTTCCGCACCAACGTCCAGAGCCAGACGTTCGTGAACGCGCCAGCCGGGCTGCTCTATCCCGGCGACCCGGGGTTCCCGCCGGGCAAGCGCGGGCTCAATACACAATGGCTGAATTTCTCGCCGCGCGTCGGGATCGGCTGGGACGTGGGCGGAAACGGCAAGACGGCGGTGCGCGCCTCCTACGGGCTGACCTACGACTTCCCGAACGCCGAGTATCAGCTCATCAACGCGAACTCCCCGCCCTACGGCAACCGGTCCCTCGTCGAGGACCCGCCCGGAGGGTTCGATCGGCCCTACGCGCACATCGGCGGGGATCCGCACCCGATTGCGACCAACCGCAACACGCAGTTCCTCCCGTTCGGTGCGTACGGCGCCACCGATCCGGACATCAACTCGCCGCGCATCCAGCAGTGGAACGTGACCATCGAGCAGCAGCTCGGGACGGTCTGGCAGGTGGCGGCGAGCTACATCGGCAGCCACACCGACCGGCTCTGGGAGCAGGTGGCGATCAATCCGGGCGTGTTTCTGGGACTCGGCCCCTGCACGCTCCAGGGCGTGTTCTACGCGTCGTGCAGCAACAACGCGAACCTGAACCAGCGGCGGGCGTTCTCCATTTCCGGCGAGAACCCGGCGGCCGCGCGGCTCCTCGGCAACATGGACATCCATGAGGCGGTCGGGACGCAGGATTACAAGGGCCTGAAACTGTCGTTCCAGCGCCGGGCGGCGCGCGGCGTGAGCCTGAGCGGCAACTACACCGTGTCGCGCTGCTTCGGCGACCCCTCGCTGCAGACCGGCGGGTTTCCGCAGATTGCGAACGGGTATACCAACCCGGACGATTTCACCTTCGATCGCGGCCTGTGCGACCAGGACCGGACGCACATCGGCTTCTTCGTGGCCGGCGTGCAGACACCGGAGATGGCCAGCAATGTGCTGCGGGGCGTGTTCTCGGACTGGCGGATCTCGGGGATCCTCAGCGCGCGGTCCGGACAGCCGTTGAACGTGATTGCCGGCCAGGATCGGGCGTTCAGCGGGATTCAGAACCAGCGGGTCGACCAGGTGCTGACGAACGCGTACGGCAAGAAGACGCTGAACGACTGGCTCAACCCGGCTGCGTTCGCGCTGCCGGCGCTGGGCACGCTCGGCAACTTCAAGCGGAACAGCCTGCGCGCGCCGGGCTACTGGTCGGTCGACGTGGCGCTCTCGCGCCTCATCCCGGTCGGCGCCGGGCGGACGCTCGAGCTGCGAGCCGAATCGTTCAACCTGCTCAACACGTTCAACTGGGGCGCCCCGCTCGCGGGACCCATCCAGGGGGGCCGGATCACCGATACGAACTTCAGCTCCGGCCAGTTCGGCCGCATCACGACGATAGCGGGCACGCCGCGTGTCCTGCAGTTCGGCGCCAAGTTTGGCTTCTGAGCGCGAGAGTCTCTTGCGGTGATGATCGCGGAACACCGAGGCACTGAGACACCGAGGCCAATCCTGCGAGTGCCTCGGTGCCCCGGTGGTCCGTGGAACCGTGGAACGCTATGGGATGACGAATCCGGTGGCGATCCTGGGGTCCTGGATAAAGTTGGGGGGGACATTCGAATCCCGCGTCAGGAACACCCCGCTGATGTAGGTCCCCGCCGGCAAGGTGTTGTTCACGGTTCCGTCGCCACTGGCGTCCGTGCTGAGGTTGTTCGGCAACGGCGCGGCCGGTCCGAATACCTGCGCCACCCACACCTGATAGAACTGATTGGGCGTGGCACCCTTCACCTGGACCTTGAGCACGCCCGTCGCACTGACGCCCGCCAGGCCCGTCAGCGTTGCGGGTTCCCCCGGAAACACGAAGCCCTCGGTCGCGCCAAACGGACCGCACCAGGTATCGCACGGGATGAGCGTCGCCTTGAACGGCGGGCCGCCGCCGTACGCCAGCAACGGCATAGCAAGGAAGATCGCGGCGTACATCGCCCTCTTGGCGGGCAGGTATCTCAACGGCTTCATGTTCACCTCTCCTTTGACTGTCAGCGCCTACCGGTCATCACGGGCGCGAACTTCTGAATGCGCTTCAGCTGTTCCACCTCACCCGTGTAGATATTCCCCTTCGAGTCCATCGCGATCGCGTTGATCCAGTGCAGCTGGCCGGCGTAGCGGCCGTTGCGGCCGAACGAGCCGAGCGTCCTGCCGCTCTGCCGGTCGAGAATCCACACCTTGTTGTTCGTCCCGTCGGCGATATACAGGAACTTCTGCTGCGGATCGCGTGACATCGCCAGCTTGTAGGTGGTGCCGCAGGGCGGGAACTTCGTGTTGGCGAGACCGCCGCACCCTTCCGTCACGCGCTGCCCCGGCGTGTTCGGCGACACGTAGAACTCCTTGACGAACTTCCCGTCGGTCGTGAACACCTCGATGCGGTTCTGTCCGCGCTCGCCGATGTAGACGAGCCGGTCCTTCGAGATCTCGACGAAATGCAGGTCGGGGACGAAATTCTTCTCCTCGGGCGGCGGCGCCCCGGTCCACGTGTAGCTCGGAATCCGCTCGTTGCTGATCTCGCTGAGCGGCATGCCGTGGCCGCCCCAGCCGCGCTTGTAGGCGCCGGTCGTCGCATCGTAGATCACGACGCGCTTCTGCTGGATGATGTACAGCTCGTTGGTCGTCTCGTCGAGCTGGAAGCGCCCCTTGTTGATCAGGTAGCCGGTCTCCTGGTTGTTTTCCGGCATCATCGCCGCTTCCGCCGGCGGACGATGGTCGAAGTCCCACACGAGCTTGCCCTCACGCGTGAACTTGAGGATGCTGTCCTGCGGCGCCGTGCCGCTCACCCAGACGAAGCCTTTCGAGTCCGGGATCACGGTCTGCAGCGCGGTCGGCCATTTCGGCGTGTCGGGACCGCCCCATGCGTGGACGACAGCGCCCTCCTGATCGAGCTCGATGACCTCCGGGCCGCGCACGCAGCATTCGATCCGGGAATTCTCGCCGCCGATTTCATCCCCTTCGGCGACCGCGTTTCGATTGAGGAACCAGATATGGTCCATCTGGTCGACATTGATCCCGGTGACCTGCTGCATGCTCCAGCGGTTCGGCAGCGGCTTGGGCCAGAACGGATCCACCCTGAACACGGGCGCGCCGTTCTCATCGACGGCCTGCCCGGGCGCCTGCGCGTGCACCCGCGTAAGGCTCAGCCCGAGCACCAGCACGACGCCGACGGCACTGATGATTGCGAGGGTCCGCGTTTTCACTGTCATGAGAGATTCTCCTCGGCGGGTCTGCTTCG
>JACQZV010000132.1 GCA_016213695.1 Acidobacteriota bacterium
ACCGCTCTTCGGCTCCCTCCGGATCCTTGTCCTGCCCCGGCTCGGCCTGTGGCGTCGCGCGCCCATCGCGGCGCTGTCGCGGGCGACCGTGCCGATGGCCGGGGCGGGATTTGTCGTCGCGGCCGCCAGTGGCACGGCGCTGCTGGCCACCAACGCCACCGACTATGTCGGCAATCCGTTTCTGTTGATCAAGTTTCCCGCGATCGCGCTCGGGCTGGCCAACGTCGCCGTGCTCAGCCGGCTGCCCGCGTGGCGCGCGCATCGCGAGCGGGAGCTCACCGCGCACGAGCACGGGCGCCTGGCCGTGATGGGTGGGATCTCGCTGGCGTGCTGGCTGACGGCGGTGGGCGCCGGACGCCTGATCGGCTACTGGTAAGGGCGCCGCGGCCTCGTTGCGGCTACCGGGCCGGCTTGGCGGTGGTGCGGCGCCGCGCCTTCACGGGCTTGGGCGGCGCCATCGTCGAGGATCGCTCGAGCCGTACGAGCCGCGTCGCGAACATCCGGCACCCGTGCTCGTCGAAATCGATGACCGTGTGCCGATCGTCGGCGGCCGTAACCGTGCCGTGGCCGTACTGCGGCTGGGAGACGCGGTCGCCGATTGTATAGGCTGACATGTATATCTCCTCTGTATCTCCTCGGGCCCTCAATGATACCTCCGCCCACGGCCCGGCCCTAATGACCGCATGGATCTGGAGCGAATTGTCCGTACGGGTCCGGGGCCCCGTGCTAAGGTACGAGCAGCTGTTCTGAGCCTCCCGCAGTCGCGCGGGTTCCTCACCATGGCCGGTGCCCGGGAGGAACTCTTGCCAGCAGTGCCGACGTCCACTCCAGCCTCTGAATACGACGTGCTGTCGCGGCGTCGCGGCCTGTACGCCGCCGGACTCGTGTGGCTGGCCGCGGTGGCGGGCCGGCTGTCGTATGTCGCGCACCGCGCGTGCGGGCACGCCGTCACCTGGCGGACGTCACGGTCGGAGCCGCCGCGCTGCACGGGCGACATCGTCTGTCATGACTGCGGCCACGTGCTGTGGTGCCGCACGGATGACCCCTGGCGCGCGGCGGAGCGGCGGCAGCACGATCCGCCGGCAGACCACGGCGTCGCGTCGCGCCCCTTGCCGCCGCCGATGTCGCTCTTCGATGCACTGCAGCACGTCTTGCGGCTGGCGGGCCAGTGCCCGCCGGGCCCTTCCGGTGACGACATTCGGCGGGCCGCCTGTGAACTGGTCGAGGCAAACTCGGCCGGGGCCCGGCATACGGGGAGTCGCCGGATGCTGAAAGCGATCGCGCAGGTCGAGTGGCGACGGTCGCGTGGGCGGAGCCGGCCCGACGATCCGAGCTTCTCGACGGTGACGCGGCTGGCCGACGCCGTTCGGCGAGACCTGCGACTTGGATAGACCCTCGACCGCCGATCGCGATGTGGCGCCCGGGAAGCCGGTGTGCCCGTTCTGCCGATCGCGCCAGGTCACGACGACCAGCAAGTCCGTCAGCGCAGCCACCTACTGGCGGTGCCACAACTGCGGGGAGATCTGGAATCACTCGCGCCTGGGTCGGCCCTACGGGCCCCCTGGTGTACACTGACGCCGCTATCCTGAGCGTCCCGCCCCTCGCGGGTTCCTCATCATGGCTCCAGCCGGAGGAACCTGATTGAGCATCTACCTGATCAATCCGAGTCACGTCTCTTTCGGCATTGGTGTCATCACGCCGCGGTGGCTGTACGTGCTGGCGTCGGCCACACCCGCCGACTATGGGGACCCGCGGCTGGTGGATGAAACGCTCGAGCCGTTCGACGCCAGCCGCCTCGCCGCGGGCGACATCGTGGGCATCGGCATTCACACGGGGAATGCTCTTCGCGGCTATGAAATCGGCACGGCGGCGCGCGCGGCGGGCGCCTACGTCATCTTCGGCGGCATCCATGCCAGCCTGTTCCCGGACGAGGCGCGCGCGCGCGGCGGCGCGCACGCGGTCGTGACGGGCGACGGCGAGCAGGCGTGGCCGGCCGCGCTGCGCGACTGCGCGGCGGGCCGCCCCGACGCCCAGTACGAGGGCGGCCGCGTGAGCGGGGAGACGTTCCTGCCGGGCCGGTGGGATCTCGTACCGCAGGGACGGTACATGTGGGCGTCGGTGCAGACCGTGCGCGGATGTCCGAAGCACTGCTCGTTCTGCTCGGTGTGGCGCACCGACGGCCAGCGCCCGCGGCAGCGCCAGATCGAGCGGGTGGTGGAGGAGATCGTCGACCTCCGCCGGCGCGGCTTCCGGTTCATCGTCCTGGCGGATGACAATTTCTATCCGGTGACGCTCGAGGATCTGCGGATGGCGGCGCGACGCCAGGATCCGGGCCGGCTCGAGCAACTGACCGCCATTCGCGCGGATCGGTTCGCGCTGATGGCGGCGCTCGAGCGCTTCCCCAGCGATACCGTCTTCCTCACCCAGATCACGATGGAGGCCGCCGAGGACCCCGAGTTCCTCGACGCGATGCGGCGGGCGCACATCAAGGGCGCGCTCGTCGGCGTCGAGTCCGTCACGGCCGAGGGGTTGAAGGACGTCTACAAGGACTTCAACCAGAGCGGGGAGGCGCTGGTCGAGCGGCTGCAGTCGTTCCGCCGCCGCGGCGTGCACGTGCTCGGGTCGTTCATCTTCGGTCTGCCGAGCGACCGGCCCGAGACCTTCGAGACCTGCGTCTCGGTGGCGGAGCGGTCGGATGTCACGTTTGCGCAGTTCGTCATGCTCCAGCCGCTGCCCGGGACGCTCGACTTCGCCGAGTGGGAGAAGTCGCTCGGCGCGGATCCGCCGCGCGTGGCCGGCATTCCGCTGACGCGGTACTGGCTGCTGCCCGCGGCGAGCCGGCCGCGGGTCTACATGGACCATCCGGTGATGAGCGCGGACCAGATCCGCACCGGCACCCAGGCGGTCTGGGATCGCTTCTACTCGCTGCCGAACATCTGGCGGCGGTCGCGGGTGGTGACCTCGCTGAAGGCGCGGCTCGCCTTCGTGCTGATTTCGAAGATCTACCGGCAGATGTACGCGAACACCGGGATCGCCACCGACAGCGCACGCGTCAACCGGTCGGCGCAGTGGGCCCGGTTGATGGCGATTCCGTGCCGCCGCCTCTTTGCCGGGCGCCTGATGCCGGAGCTCGACGTGCCGCCCGTGGCGCTCGACGAGTCGTCCCGCGGCGGCCTCGCCCTGTCCGGCCTGGACGTGTAAGCGCCGCCTCCGGCGCGCGTGACGACGAGGGAATCGGGTCCCACTGGTCCGCCTCGGTAATCTGGTCGCTGTGCACGGTGCTCGCGAAGCCGCATAGCGCAACCTGACGCGGCTCTCCACGTTCAGCGTGCGGAAGATCTGCCGCAGATAGTTCTTGACGGTCTGCTCTCCGAGGCCGAGCGCGGCGAGGCCGACGACCGCCTGCCTCTGGCCGCCGAACCACAAGCTCGTGTCGGTCGGCATCACCGGCGCGAGCGATCCGGACAGCAACGCGACGATCACCGTCGACGGCGGCGAACTCTACGATTCGGCGCACTGACACCCTCGTCGCCCATCGTCACTTCAAGGGCGGGACTCGCAAGGGTCCCGCCCTTTCGTTTGGCGTCCAGGAGCCCGCCCGGCCGGGGGACGCGCATGACCGAGAGCAGCGCCGCTCTCGGTGAGCGCGGCTGAGGTTGTTGTACCCACAGGCCAGATCGAGGGGGCGGCCGCGGACGAAGATGTGGTTTGATCGGGTTGGTGAGCAGCTCATCCGAGTTGAACGTCATCCTGTTGGGTCCGCCCGGAGCGGGGAAAGGGACGCAGGCCGCGCAGTTGAGGCGGCGCTGGCCCCTTCCGCACATCTCAACCGGCGCCATGCTGCGGGAGGCCATCCGATCGGGCACGCCGCTCGGACGTGAAGTCAAACAGGTCATCGAAGGCGGGGGACTCATCGACGACGAGGTGATGACGCGGCTGGTCACCGACCGGCTCAGCCAGCGGGACGCGGCGGCGGGTTTCTGGCTCGACGGATACCCGCGGACGATTCCGCAGGCGCAGTGTCTCGATCAGTTCATGCAGGGCCGGCAGCCGCTCGTCGTCGTGGATATCGCGCTCAGTGATGCAGAAGTGCTGCATCGTCTCGCGTCGCGCCTGGTGTGCGAGGAGTGTGGTACCAACGCGCAGGACACGGGCGCCGACCCCCGGTGCCACAACTGCGGCGGGCGGCTGGTCCCGCGGGTCGATGACGCCGACACGATCGTGCGGAACCGCCTGGAGGTCTACCGGCGTCAGACCGCGCCGCTCATCGAGTATTACGCCGGCCGGCCCACGTTTCACCAGGTCAACGGCGCGCAGCTTCCCGACGACGTCACGTTGGAGATTATCCGCGCCATCGAAGCGACCCGATCGTCGTGAAGCTGGTCGTACAGTGACTCTCAACCCGGGGGGAGCGGACTATCGGCCGGACATTGACGGCCTTCGGGCGCTGGCCGTCCTCGCGGTGGTCTGTTTTCATCTGGGCGTCGCGCCCGCCCGGGGCGGCTATGTCGGCGTCGACGTGTTCTTCGTGATCAGCGGGTTTCTCATCACGCGCCTCATCCTCGGCGACCTGCAGGCCGGCACGTTTTCGCTGTCCAGGTTCTACGAGCGCCGCGCGCGGCGGCTGTTTCCGGCGCTCTCGTTCACTGTCGGATGCTCGTTCCTGTTCGCGGTGCTGCTGTTCTCCCCGCAGCACCTGAAGCCGTTCGGCGGCTCCGCGGTCGCCACGATGCTCGGCGTGTCCAACGTCTATTTCTGGTACGAGAGCGGCTATTTCGACGTCGAGGCCGCCTTCAAGCCGCTGCTGCACGTCTGGTCGCTCTGCGTGGAGGAGCAGTTCTACCTCGTCTGGCCGGCGTTCATGCTGCTGCTCTGGCGCCTGCGGTCGAACTGGTTCCGCGCCGGGGCCATCGCCGCGGCCGGCGTCGTGAGTCTCGTCCTGTCGGAACGGGCCCTCAGCGTCGATGCCGCCGCGTCGTTCTATCTGACGCCGTTCCGGGTCGTGGAGTTCGCCGCCGGCGCCCTGATGGTCTGGCTCGTCGCCCGTCAGCCGACGAACGGCCTCTGGCTCGAGCCGATCGCGCTCGGCGGGCTGGCGCTCGTGGCCTATCCCGTGTTCGCCTACACGCCGGCCACGCCGTTTCCGGGCCTGCACGCGCTCGTCCCGTGCCTCGGGACCGCGTTGCTCCTCCATGCGGGCGCCGCCAGATACACCGGGATGCTTCTCAGGAACGCACCGGCGGTGGGGCTCGGTCTGATCAGCTACTCGCTCTATCTCGTCCACTGGCCCATCATCGTGTTCTACCGCTACTACAAGTTCGACGATCTGTCGGGCCGGGAGGCATGGGCGCTCGTCGCGGTGTCGGTGGCCGCCGCGTTCTTCATGTATCGCTTTATCGAACGGCCCTTTCGGCGCAGGCGCGGCGTCCCCGAGAATCGGTACGCGCCTCCCGCGAGGTTCGCGCTGGGCTGCATCGTGCTCGCGCTGCTTCTCATCGGGCCCGGCGCGGGCGCCTTCATGTCAGGCGGCTGGACGTGGCGGCTGCCGAAAGAAATCCGATCCGCTGTGTCGAATCTCGGCGCCAAGGCCGAGGAGACTGGACGGTTCATGGGTGAGGGCGCGCGGGCCTTCGGGGCGGCACCGGGGCGGATCAAGGTCCTCATCGCCGGGGACAGCCATTCGATCGATCTCTTCAATGCCGTCTACCTGAACCAGTCGGCGTTCGAAGAATACGAGTTTCGCCGCATCGATCTGCAGCCGTTCTGCCTGTACCTGTTCAGGGCCGGAACGCCGCCTGTTCCCGAGGAGCCGCGAGAACGCAACGAACTGTGCCGGCGGAACTTCGAGGCCTTCAAGGGATCCGAGTTGCTCGATCGGGCAGACTACGTGCTGATGTCCGGAGCCTGGTCGCCATATTCTCTCGGCTTTGTTCCCGACCTGAAGGCATATCTGGATGGCCGCGGGGTCAAGGTCGTCATGCTCGGCCGGACCCCCGTGTTCACGCCCGACATCCCGAGCGTGGTGTTTCAATCCGGCAGGCTGTACGGTCTCGATCGCCGGATTGCGCGGAACCGTCGCCTGGAAGTCGACGAAGTGAACAACGCCGTCGCGGTCGTGGCCAGAGAGGTCGGCGCCGCCTACCGGGACAAGCTGCCGCTGGTCTGCGACGTCCCGGCCGGCACGTGCACGGCCCTGGACGACGGCAACAATCTCACGTATCACGACGCCGATCACTGGACGCTGGAGGGCGCGAGGCTCTTCGGACAGAAGATGGCGCAGATGAAGTTTTTTGCCGGCATCATCCCGGTTGAACCGGGGACGCGGTAGCCGTCCCGCGGACGCAGTCCGGGGCGTGGGCGGCACGGTGTGTATCGTCAGGGCGTTGGTCCCGATATGATGGCCCGGGAATGAACAAGGTCACCCTGAAACTGGCCTGTCTCGCAGTCGCGGCGGCACTGAGCCGGCCGGCGCTCGCTCCGGCCTTCGCGCAGTCGGCGGCCGGGGCTCCGGCGGGCCCCCGCGCAATATCGGGAGCACCGTCCGGCGCTCTGCACTGTGTCTCGGGCAGCGCGACCAACGTCCACAACCTCGGGTGGCTGGCGGCCGGCGGCCAATACACCATCACGTTCGACTCCGGCGTCGCTCTGACGACGGCGATTGCCCGCCTCGACCTGTCGCAGTCGATATCGAGCACGATCCGCGGGAATCCCGATTTCAATTTCACGGCCAGCAGCTCCGGCACCATGGCGCTCCACGTCGCGAGCAACGGTCAGCCGGGTTGCTACAGATACCAGGTCCTGATGGATCCGCCGGCCTCGACGACAGCCGGCGCGGCCAGGGCTCTTGAGCCGGCCACGCCGCTCAGGGAGATCCCGCGCGCGTCGCAGGCGGCCTCCGTCGGCCCTCTGACGATTTCCGGCACCCCGTCGAGCGCCTACCACTGCGTGGCCGGCACGCTCAGGCCGAACGTGCACGAGATTGGCAGGGTGGAGCGGAACAGTACCGTCAGCGTCAGTTTCGACAACGACTTCACCGCGGTTGCGGCGGCGACGATGATCAGCCTGGAGCCTGGCGCCACCGGCGGTTCGTTCGTCATCGACGACGATGCCAGCGGCCGGCCGGCGCTGTCCTTTCAGGCAGCCGCAGGTAGCAATGTCGTGCTGTATGTGGCCGGTGCGGGCGGCTCAATCGGCTGCTACCGGTATCAGGTACAGATCCGATGACCCGGAGGCGGGTCGCCCTCATCATCGCCGGCGCGGGTCTTGCCTCGGCTGCACTGGTGGCGCAGGACGTCCTGCGCCCGGCTGGCGACGGCCCCGCGGCGCCGTTGGCGATCTCCGGCAGCGCCTCGAGCGCCGAATATTGCGTCTCCGGATACGCCGCCCGAATCCATAGTCTTGGCTGGATTGACGCCGGCACCACGTATCGGGTGACGTTCGATTCAGGCATCAGCCTGGTGGCGGCGGTGGCGCGGATGAATCTGAGCGATCGCCGCGTGACATCGGGCTACGGGACGCCCGACCTGAACTTCACCGCATCGAGCTCGGGCATCATGGCGCTGCTCGTCAGCAGCAACGGCCGCGACGGCTGCTACCGCTACAAGGCTCAGATCACCAGCCCGGCGGCCAGCGTCGCCGTTGCGCGGCCGGACAGTCCCGTCCGGCCGGACCCGGCGCTGGCGCTCCCGAAGAGCCCGATTGAGACGATGGCGATCGCCGGTGAGGCGTCCAGTGCCCGGCACTGCATTGCCGGCACCTGGACCGCCAAAGTCCACGATCTCGGCTGGGTCGGCGAGGGCGCTCGCGTGACGATCGATTTCGATTCGAATTTCGACGCCATCGCGGGCCTGACGATCACCGACGTGGCCGGCCAGAGCACGGTCTCGTACGTCGATGACAATGCAGGCGGCAATCTCGATCCGCGGTTCAATCTCACCACGACGCGGGCGGGCACGGCGGTGTTGTACGTCGGCGGCGTCAACGGCTCCGCCGGGTGCTACGCCTACAAGGCCGCGATCACGGCCCCGGCGGTGACCCTTTCGCAGTTCAACGGATCGTGGAGCGGCACGTTCACGGGGTCATCCAGCGGGACGGTGGCATTCAGCGTGTCGAACGGCACCGTCACGGTGACGCAGCCCGACGCGGGCAGCGGAACGGTGACGCAGAGGAACGCACTCGGCCTGGGCATAGTGCCGCTGGCAGACTGCATCGATGGCCGGGACTGCGGATTTCACGGCCAGTTCTTCACGAGAGCGGCCACCGGGACCTGTACGTGGTCGGGACCGTTCCTTCCCGGCGGCGCGAGACAATCAAGCGCGACGGGGCTGTGGAGTTGCACCGACGGCCGGAGCGGAGAGTGGAATTCCCGCCGGGGCACTCCGCCTGCCCCTGTACCGACCCCGACCCCGACGCCGACTCCAGCGCCAACTCCGACACCGACTCCAGGGGGCCGCGATGGCCAGTATCGCGCGGTCGTCAGCGCCCGGTCGTGCTCGTCTGCCGGCGGCGCGTTCATCGAACCGTGCAACTGGCAGTTCCCGTCCGGGGGCTGCGATCCGCAGGACTTCACGTTCAACGTCACCGGCGGCGTCGTCCGCGATGCGTGCCTGTACCTGAGCGCCGCGACGATTGGTGCCGACGGCCGCTACACCGGCTTCTATGGCGGTTCCGCCTCGAGCCGCATGCCTGTCGGCGGTACCTTCAGTACGTCATTCCAGATTACGGGTACCGATACGTACAGAAACAACACGTATCGCGTGACGATTCAGGTTACCAAGACGCGGTGAGCCGGCGCCCTCAGGGAAACGAATAGACCGCATACGCCGCGTTCTCGAACATCAGAGGGAGCGGTACCGGCGCCGGGTGCACGTAATCCTTCCGGATCACCAGGTGCGTCCAGTGGTGCTCCCGCGCGGCGTCGAGAATCGCGGGACTCCAGCGGGCGCTCTGCAACAGCGTCTGCAGGCTCCGGCGGTATTCGACTGGCTCGTAGGCGTAGTTGACGGCGAACGCCTGGTGTCCGAACAAGGCCGGGATCTGGAACTGCCGATCCTCGCGGCCGAAGCGATCGGCCGGGTAGCGCAGATCATTGGTCACGATGATGGAGCCGTCGATCGGAATGGCGGCGAGCGCTTCGGCGAGCGGGCGGTTGTCCACGAATTCGTAGCCCCTCGCCGGATTTCCGATGAGCCGTGAGGTGTAGCGGCCGGCCACGGTCACGATCGGCGCGAGTGCAAGCGCGAGCGCCAGAAGAAAGCCGAGGCGCCGGGAGCGGCCGAGCCGCGTCCAGCGCCGGCTGGCCAGGCTCAGCGCGAAGCCATGCACGAGAAACGGCACGGCATGTGAGATCTGGACCCAGTCGAGGCCGGCCCCACCGCCGCCCTGGACCACATGCGCCAGCCGGGTTGCATTCATCACGAGGAGCGGGCCGATCGCCATGATCAGCATCGGAGCGCTTCGTGCCTCAGGGTCCGTGAGACGCGCCGTCGCGACAACCAGCACGGGCAGGAACAGCCACAGCACGTCGGCCGCCAGCCACCCCAGTCCACCGGCGTCGACGATATTGCGGATGAGTTCGAGCGGGTAGAGCTGCACGCGAAACGCCGACTCAAACGATCGCAGGAAGAAGGCCGCATAGGTCGCCAGGAAGAGGACGCCGACGCACACAAGCTGAGGCGACGGCGGCGCTCGCTTCGCCGTGAGCGCGCGCCACGCCTCGGAGAGCGCGAATCCCGAAACGAGGGCGATGCCGACCGTCGTCTTGAAGATGACGCTCGCCCCGATGAGGAATATGGGCAGGGTCCATCCCCACAGCGGTGCCGCAGCCATGCCTGCCAGGCTGCCGAGGATGAGGAAATCGCCGCCGACATTCTGTGGGACATTCGACAGGACGTCCGCGAGACCGACATCGTCGAGGACTCCGCCCATCGCCAGTCGATTGGACGTGGCCGCTGTCCAGAGTTGCGGTCCGAACCCTTGCCAGAACGGCCGCGACAGCGAGGGTACGGAGACGAGCAGCAGCGGCACCGTCAGGCTGCGCGGCAAGGCCGGGGCAATGTGCCGGGCCAGCGCTGCGGCGGCTGCCACGACTCCGGCGGCCAGGAGCGGAAGCACGATCAGGAAGAGCGCATGGTGTGGCAGGAGTCCCGAGCCGCGCGAGACGAGCGCCGCCATGGCGTGCGTGCCGAAGTGATAGGTGCGCCGCACGCCAAGGTTGCCGAGCGACGGAGGCGGAAAACCGTTCGCCGTCACCAGCGCGTGCACCTTTTCCAATGAGTAGGGAGTGTCCACGTTGTAGAAGACCGGCGGAAAGGGACCGGGCGCCATGTAGAACAGGGTGACGACGATCGGAGATAAGACGATGAGGGCCAGGAGTCCCGCCAGGAGACCGTCCCATCGCCATTCGACGCTGTTGTTTGCCGGCCACGCGAAGGCTGCCCGGCCCCGCACCGCAACGGTGGCAAGAACCAGCACAACGGGCACGGCGAACCACGGAAGGGAGCCGACGAGCGAGAGCAGGAAGCCCAGGCTCGTCAGCATGAGGCCGGCCACGGTGCGAATGACGCCCGCTGCGGCACTCTCCGGCCGCGCGAGGAGCAGCGAACCAGCGACATAGCCGCCGACGTACAGAACGGCCAGCGCGCGGACTGACGACCAGAACGACGCGCCTGCCAGCGACGTCATGGCCAGCGCGATGAGCGCGGCCGCCAGGAGCACGGCGGCCGTCACGCGCCGAGTGGATGATCCGGGCGCGGCGCGGCTGCGATTCGGCGAATCAAGGGTGAGGAAGTCCGACCACCACAGCGCGCGCCACCGCGCCGTGCGCCGGAACGCCACGGGGAGGCCGAGGATCAGGATCCCGATCGCGACGGAACAGGCCAGCACCCGTTGCGACTGGCCTGGAGGGAATTCCGGTTGGAACCGCTGCCGATCCACGGCATAGGTGTCATCGACCTCCGGGTTCGTGACGATGTCCCTGAGGGCCTCTGGCGTCCAGCGCCCGAGTCGGTATTGCCAGGTCGTGCCCTCGCGGTGTGTCACGGTCGTCAGCTCGAACCGGCGTTCCAGTTCGACGCGACGCGCATCGGTCACGTCCGGCCTCCACCGGATGTGGATGTCGACCGGTGTCACGGGCCACGCGTGGGAGAGGCCCCACCACGTCAGGCCGGTGATGATGAGGAATCGCGCCGCTGAGGAGAGAACTGCGCGCAGCAAGGGGTGGTGTCGTTCCTGAGACAGGAGTCACATTTTACGACCGATACAGCAGGGCCAAGCGCTGTGGACTATAAAGGCGAGGCCGCCGCGCCGACAGGATGATGCTCCATGTACGCGGCCCCGGCTGCTGTCTCGCGAGCCGGTATACTCGGGGCGTGGACGCTGAACCCCTGCTCGGCGAAGTCGCTCGCCGCTTCCACGAGGCCAGCCTCGAGGCCGTGCTCATCGGCAATGCGGCGGCGGCGCTTCAACGTCCCCGCGATCGCGCCGTGCTGGACATCTTGGAGGCCAGTCGTGAAAAAGCAACCCGGCCGCCGGGCGCGGCTCGCCGCCCTCGCTCGCGAGAGTGACCGGGCGATTCACCACATGATCGAGCGATGGCAGCGGCGTCCGCCGGCGCAGCGGACCCACTTCCTTCGCAAGCGCGTGGGTCCGGGCCGCACGGCGTTGTAGGACGTACCAGCGCTGCCGTCGACCACACGGAACCACGCCGCCATCGAGGCATCAAGGCTTCCACCATCGATCGGCCGCAGGCCGGGAGTCGTCATACGAGGCCGATTCGTGTCGAGCACGATCACTTCTTGCGAGCAGCACCCTCGCCGGCGGCGGCGGCGATCGGATCCGCGTCCCTCTCGTTCTCGCAGGCGTCCTCGATCAAATCGGTGTCGGGCACGAGTCGGAGCGGGAGGGTGACCGCAAACGGGCGGGTGTACGCCTTCGGATCGTCGATCGTGACCTGCAGGTCCATGCGTCCGAACGCGCTGCGCCGGAATCGCTCGACGGTGCGGAGCGCGTCGGTGTGCGGGTGGCCGGCCTTGTCGAGCCACGTGAGCTCATTGAAGCCGGCCGACTCGACCGCGAACGTCTCCCCATCCCAGGCGCCCACCGAATACCCCCACCAGGCGGGCTGGGGATCGCGCGGCAGTGGTCGTCCGTCGGTGAAGATCTGCCGGTAGCGATTGAATTCCTCGAACAGGATGACGGTCACGCCAGGGCTGTGCAGGATCTTGAACGGCACGGGAGGGAGCATGGCCGCGACGATCCCTTTCGGCAGGCAGCGTTCCGAGGGGGCTCCCGCGCCGTCGGTAGCGAAGCGCTGCCTGTAGAGTTCAGCGGCCCACGGGTGGAACGGGATGCTCTCGCCGGGCGGCAGCAGAATCTCGATGTTCTGGTCGGTGAACCCGGCCGCCTTCGCGAGGGCAGGGGGCGGCGCCACGCGCTGCCAGACGCCCGAGAGGTCCGGTCGTCCGTCCGGCGTCCGCGGCACCGGCGCGGTCAGGTCGGGCCTGCCGTCGGCGGTTCGTGGCGTGCCGGGCACCGGAAGTCGAATCCACTGCGCCCCGGCGGCACCTCCGGCGAGCCCGAGTGTGATCGTCAGCGCAATCGCGATGCGTGTCATCGGAAGCCCGCCTCAATCAGAAGATCAGTTTCGCACCCAGCTGGATCTGCCTCATCGTCCCGACGATGGTCTCGATCTGGGTGGCGGTCGGATTCATCGTACCGGTCGTGAGTGTCGCGGCAGACGTGTTGGCACCCTGCGTCCAGGCAAGGCCGACGTTGCCCGCGCTTCCCGGAGGCCCGTAATTCCTGTGATTCAGCACGTTGAACGCCTCCAGCCGCACCTGGAGCTGGACCGACTCGGTGATGCTCGTGCTCTTCTGCAGGGACACGTTGAGGTTCCACTGATTGGGCCCGACAAACTGGTTCCTCTTCGAACTGCCCAGCTCGCCGACGGCCGGCACCCGGAAGCAGGCGTCGTTGAGATAGACGGGAAAGCCATTCCGCAGCCGCTTCCTGTAGTCCTTGAACACCGGCTGATCGTTGCAGCCGGCCGCGTCGGGCA
>JACQZV010000133.1 GCA_016213695.1 Acidobacteriota bacterium
CGGCCGCGACGCCGCGGATGGCTGACGGCACCCCCGATCTGAGCGGCATGTGGGGCGGCGGCGGCGGGGGCCGACCGGTCGAGGAAGACGAGAAGGGCAACGTCACCGACATCTTCCCGTCCCGCCGCTGCGGACCGACGCAGGTCGACTGCGGCGACTACACCAACCAGTCGGTCGACCAGGAGTTCACGGGCCGCAACGACCCCAGCCGTCCGCTGTACCGACCCGAACACTGGGACCGCGTCATCGACCTCGACATGAACACGAACCGTGAAGATCCGATCTTCACGTGCCAGCCCCAGGGCATCACCCGTCAGGGGCCGCCGGCCAAGATCGTGCAGACCGCCGCGGAAATCATCTTTTTCTACGGCGGGGGCGAGGACTATCGCATCGTGTCGATCGACGGCCGCGCGCACGACCCGGCGCGCGCCCGCGATGTCACGTACTTCGGGCACTCGGTGGGCCGATGGGAAGGCGAGACGCTGGTCATCGACTCCGTCGGGTTCAACGACCTGACGTGGCTCGCGCGCGGCGGCTACTTCCACTCCGACAAGCTCCGCGTCGTCGAGCGGCTGCGCCGCGACGGCAACGTCCTGCACTATCAGGCGATTGCCGAGGATCCCGAGGTGCTCCTGGAGCCGTGGGCGCTCACGCCGAGGCAGCTGCGCCTCAACACGAATCCGCGCGCGTTCATTCCCGAGGGAGAGCCGTGCCGGGACTACGACAGCCAGAACATGGTCACGCAGATCCGGCACTAGAGCGCGGCACCCGCGCCTGCAGCGTCCACCAGGCGCGGAAGCCGAGGAGCACGCTGAGGGCGAGCGCCCAGAGCCGCGGCTGCCGGAAGTCGACTTTGACGACCCACCAGAAATGGATCGTGGCGGTGATGGCGGCCACGTAGACGAGCCGGTGCAGCCGCGTCCATCGCCGGCCCAGCCGTCGGATCCATCCCTCCGTCGAGGTGATCGCCAGCGGCAGCAGCAGTAGAAATGTCGTCATGCCGAGCGTGATGAACGGTCGCTTCACGATGTCGGCCGCCATGCTCTCCCAGTCGAAGAACCAGTCGAGCACCGACCAGGTCAGCACGTGCAGGCACGCGTAGAAGAACGCGTACAGGCCGAGCATGCGCCGCAGCTTGATGAGCTCGTTGCGCCCCGACAGGCGGCGGAGCGGGGTGACCGTGAGGGAGAGGACCAGACACGACAGCGCGGTCGTGCCGGTCGTGTCGGTGATGAAGTCGATGGGGTTCGGACCGGCTTCGCCGGTCAGCGTCCAGTAGACGAGCGCGGCCGCGGGAACGAGCAAGGCCGCGAAGATCGTCCGGCGCAGGAGCGTGAAGACCTTCAAAAAGCCCGGCGCAAATCCATCGCTGAGTAGAGGCCGGCCACCTGGTCGCCGTAGCCGTTGAACATGAGCGTCTTGCGGCGCAGAAACTCGCCAAGCCGCCGCTCGCTCGCCTGGCTCCAGCGCGGGTGGTCGACAGTGGGGTTCACGTTCGCGTAGAAGCCGTACTCGCGCGGGTTGGCGACCTCCCACGAGTTGCGCGGCTGCTTGTCGGTGAACCGGATGCGGACGATCGACTTGATCCCCTTGAATCCGTACTTCCAGGGCACGACCAGCCGGATCGGCGCGCCGTTCTGGTTCGGCAGCACCTCGCCGTACAGGCCGACAGCCAGGATCGCCAGTGGATGCATCGCTTCATCCATCCGCAGCCCCTCGATGTACGGCCAGTCGAGCACGGGGATGCGCTGTCCGAACATCTGTTTGGGATCGAGCAGCGTCGTGAACTCGACAAACTGCGCGCCCGGCAGCGGCTCGAGCCGCTTGATGACGTCGGCCAGCGGGATCCCGACCCACGGAATCACCATCGACCATGCCTCGACGCAGCGGAGCCGGTAGATCCGCTCCTCGAGGGCGTGCGGCTTGACGAAGGTGTCGATGTCGTAGCTGCCCGGCGTCTTGACGAGTCCCTCCACCCGGATCGTCCACGGGCGGCTGATGAACTTCTGCCCGTTCCGCATCGGATCGTCCTTGTCCGTGCCGAATTCGTAGAAGTTGTTGTAGCCGGTGACGTCCTCGTACGGATTGATCTTCTCGGTGGTGCTGAAGGCGCTCTTGCGGACGTTCGGCAGCTTCGCCCGGCCGCCCTGCGCCTGCGCGCGGGCGGTACCGACCGGCGACAGCGTCGCCGCCGCGCCTATGGCGCCGGCGGCAGCCGCATGAATGAACTCCCGGCGCCGCAGGTACAACCCCTTCGGCGTCACCTCGGAGTAGCGGATGTCCGGAGTCTTGCGGATGAGCATCCCTGGATTATAGGCCCCTACCGGATCGTCCGCCAGTCGCCCGTCCGGGCGTATGCGCGCGCGAAGCACGCCTCGGCCCGCGCCTCGGCCTCGCGCTGCGCGGCGGCCGAGATCGCCAGCGCCAGCTCCGCGTCCGACGGGCACCGGGGGGCCGCGGCCGCCGTGCCGGCCCGCGCCGGCCCCAGCCCGAAGAAGCGCGCGGCACCCACCCGGATCCACGCCGGACGGCCGCGCAGCGGCTGTGAGAGCAGCAGATCGGCGACCGCCGTCCGCAGCGTCAGGTCCAGACCGTCGCGCTGGGCGAGGAGCGCCATCGGCGCCAGATCGATGGACGTGCCCTCGGCGACTTCACTCACCCACCAGGGGCGCCCGGTGGCCGCGCGGAAGCCCTCGATCGATTCATGGATGCGGACGGTAATCGGCGCGATCGACACGCCCAGGACGACCGACAGATCGGCGTGAGCGCGCAGCGTCAGCTGCTCGACCTCGCCCGCCGCCACGCCGGACGCGGACGGCACGCGCACGAGGCCCCCGCGCGCCGGCGCCGCGGGACCGCCCCGCGCCTCCACGCGGTCGAGCGCCGACAGCACCAGGCCCGGATAGTACTGCCCGAGAATCGCCTCCATGCGCTCGCCACGGGCGGCCCGGCGTCCCGCCCCGATTACGCACATGCCGACGCCGTGCCCGTAGCCGCGGCCGGTAAACCGCACGCTGCGACCCTCGATCTCCACGGAAAACGCGGTACTGCGAAGCGTCGTCGTCCCGATGGCCGCCCGGAACGCATCGCCTGTCATCACGCCGGGCACGAGCCCGGACACACGCACGCGCGCCGCCCGGCCCGACGCCGTGCGCGCCTCGACGCGCACGTCGCGCAGGCGGCCGTCAAACCCGGCGCGCCCGAGCGCCTGTTCCACCTGCTCGCGCGTCAGCACGAGGGTCCACGGCGGATCCGCCTCGTGCACGTCGTCGGGCGCCGCCGGGAGATACGGATAGTCGACACCCGGCCAGACGTCGGCGGCGCGCTCCGAGTAGCCGCCGCACGAGGCCGAATAGAAGAGCTCGGCCGGACTCCCCTCATAGGTGAGGATGCGCCCCGCCGTCGCCAGCGCCGCCCGGCGCGTGACGGCGGTCGCCGCACGGGGGACCTGGCAGTGCGTGCCGTCGCAGAGGTCGAAGCCCTCGCGCGCGTGGCGACCGGCGTTGGCGAGCGCGAAAGTACGAATGGCGACCGCGAGCGCCTGCCGCGCGGCGTCGGCGGCATTCGGCTCGCCCTCGCCCGCCAGCACGCGCGCGACGTAGAGCTCGAGCGGAATCGCCGCCACGGGCCCGCCGGCGCCCGCTGCCGGCCCCACGCGGACGACCCTGCCCGCGCTCGACGCCTCGAGCTGCGCGTCGGTGGCCTCGTTCTGCGCAACCACGAAGGGCACGAAGGCGACGAAGAACACGAAGATGAACACCAGGGACAAGACCCCTCGCGGTCTTCGTGGTTCCGTTGTCATAGCCTGCGCGGACACCCGGACCGGCAGCGGCACGGAATCACACACTCACCGTCGGTGTAGTAGTCGTAGGTCAACTCCTCGCCCGGCTGGATGGAGCGCGACGCGCGGATCCAGATCGTACGCCCGACGATGTGACTGTAGCAGTTGGGCCGGCACGAGTGGTTGATGAAGCGCGCGACGTTGCCGCCGACGTTCGCGTCGCGCACCCACCGGCGGTTCACCGTGAAGCACCAGATCTCCCCCCGCGCCAGGTAGCGCGTCTCGCGCGTGAGGCTCTCCTTGTGATCGATCAGCTCGCCCGCGTAGTCGATGATGCGCGTATTCTTGGTGACCGGTTCGAGCGCAAACACGCCCCACCCGTGCAGTGACGATCGCCGCCGCGCCACGCGCGGCAGCCGGTTCTCCCGAGGCATCCGGACCACAGGATAGCAAATCGGGTTCATAATGGACGCCGTGCCCAACGATCGCCTGCAGCCTCGCGACGTCATCCAGGCATGGGGCCGGATTCTCTCCGGCTACCGTCCGAACCTCTCGGTCGAGGTCACGAATGAATGCCCGCTGCGCTGCCCGGGCTGTTACGCGTACGGCGACGACCACCTGGGCGGCGACGTCACGCTGCGGGGACTGTCCGATTACAAGGGAGACGAGCTGGTCGAGCGCTTCATGGCGCTCGTCGACCGCCATCACCCGCTGCACATCTCGATTGTCGGCGGCGAGCCGCTCGTCCGCTACCGCGAGCTCGGCACCATCCTGCCGCAGCTGGCCGAGCGCGGCATTCACACGCAGCTCGTGACGAGCGCCGTGCGCCCGATTCCGATCGAATGGGCCGCCCTCCGCCGGCTGCAGATCGTCGTCTCGATCGACGGCCTGCCCCCCGAGCACGACGCGCGGCGCACGCCGGCCACCTACGACCGCATCCTCACGCACATCGCCGGGCATCAGATCACCGTGCACTGCACGGTGACGCGGCAGCAGGCGCGCCGCGACGGCTATCTCGAGCAGTTTCTGCGGCTCTGGGAAGGCAATCCGCACACGCGGCTGATCTGGGTCAGCCTCTACACGCCGCAGAAGGGAGAGCTGTCCGCCGAACGGCTGACGGCGGCGGACCGCGCGCGCGTCATCGCGGATCTGCGGCGCCTGCGCCCCCAGATTTCGAAGCTGCAGATGCTCGACGGGATGCTGAACGTCTACGCGCGCCCGCCCGCAACACCGGAGGAGTGCATCTTCGCGCAGACGACCGCCTGCGTCTCGTCCGACATGGAGCGCCGCATCACCCCCTGCCAGTTCGGCGGCAACCCGGACTGCTCGAACTGCGGATGCATCGCCTCGGCAGGCCTGGAGGCCATCGGGCGCCACCGGCTGGGCGGCGGCATCCCGGTCGGCAAGATCTTCTACGCCTCGCTCAGGGTGGGCCGTGCCATGGCCGGGCTGAGATCGGCGTAACGTCCCTCTTCAGCAGGTAGTTGAATCCGCCGCGGCAACTGCCCTACACTGCCACTCAGCGCATTTCGACCTTTACTGCCACGACGGCACTTTCATTCGAGGGACACGCTATGCGAAAGGGAACACTCGTACTGCTCGCCGTAGCGGCGGCTTTCATGGGGTCGGTGCTGTCCACCGACGTCCAGGGCCAGCGCGGCCAGCAGGTGCAGCTGCCGGACGGTCCGGGCAAGGACCAGGTCGCCAAGACCTGCACGATGTGTCACGGCCTGAACATGATCACCAACTCGTACGGCTTCACCCGCGAAGAGTGGCCGACGCTCTTCGGCTCGATGGTCGCGCTGCCCAAGGACCAGGCCGACGCGATCGCCGATTACCTCGCGACGAACTTCCCCGAGAAGCCGGGCACGCCGAAAGCGGTGGTCATACCGGGGCCCGTGCAGGTGACCTTCAAGGAGTGGATGGCGCCGACGCTCGGGTCGCGGCCGCACGACCCGCTCGCCGCGCGCGACGGCTCCATCTGGTGGACCGAACAGTTCCGCAGCCATCTCGGACGCGTCGATCCGAAGACCGGCGCCATGAAAGAGTTCGCGCTGGACACGCCGCGCTCGGGACCGCACGGCCTCGTCGAGGACAAGGACGGCAACATCTGGTACACCGGGATCAACGTGCACGAAATGGGCAAGCTGGATCCGAAGACCGGCGTCGTCACCGAGTACAAGGTGCCCGAGCCCGGCAAGAATCCCCACACGCCGATCTTCGACCAGAAGGGGATGCTGTTCTTCACGATGCAGTCGGGCCACGTCGGACGCCTGAACCCCGCCACCGGTGAGATCAAGGTCGCGAAGACGCCGTCCGATAACACCTATCCCTACGGCATCCAGGTCAACTCCAAGGGCGTGCCGTGGTACGTCGACTTCCGCGGCAACCGGGTGGGCAGCGTCGATCCCGTGACGCTGGAGATCAAGGAATACACGCTGCCGGCCCCCGACGCACGTCCGCGACGCATCGCGCTCACACCGGACGACGTGGTGTGGTACGCCGACTACGCGCGCGGCTATCTGGGCCGGTTCGACCCGAAGACCAGTCAGGTCAAAGAGTGGCTCTCGCCGAGCGGCAAGGAGTCGAAGCCGTACGGCATCGTGACGATCGGCAACATCGTCTGGTACAGCGAATCGGGCGTGAAACCGAACACGCTGGTCCGGTTCGATCCGAAGACCGAAAAGTTCCAGACCTGGATCATCCCGTCGGCAGGCCACGTCGTCCGCAACATGATGACGACCAGAGACGGGAACATCGTGATGGCCGAGAGCGGCATCAACAAGGTCGCGCTGGCCGAGATCAGAAACCCCTCGGCGGGAACCAGGTAAGGCGCTCCGCGTCCAGCGCACGCTCACCGGCGGTCGTTCGCACTCTGCTGGCGACCGCCGGTGCACTCCCTCCGCGAGCGCCGGCACAGGCCGGCCCTACAGGTCGTTTCCCGAATACGAACAGTTGAACGATTTGTTGCAGAGCGGAAAGTCCGGCACGATGTTGCCGTCCAGCGCCCGCGCCAGTGCGGGCCAGTTGAAGAACGACGGATCCACCACCTTCACCCGATGCAACCGGCCGGCCGGGTCGGCCATCACCATGTGCACGAGCCGTCCCCGCCACGCTTCGACGACGCCGAATGCCGCGGTGAACGGCGGCAGCGCGCCGACCTCGACTTTGCCGGGCGACGTCGGAAGGTCCGCGAGTGCCGCAGCGATGATCGCTACCGACTGGCGTACCTCGCGGACGCGGACCTGCAGACGCGCCTGCACGTCTCCCGCCCGCTCGACGACCGGAACGACATCGAGCCATTCATAGGCGCCGCTCGGCAGATCGCGCCGTGCGTCGCAGGGCACCCGACACGCCCGTGCGACGTAGCCCACGACACCAAAATCGCGCGCCACGTCTGACGGCAACCGGCCGGTCCCCTCCAGCCGGTCGGCGACGAGCGTGTTGTCGAGGCAGATCTGCACGACTTCGTCAAAATCGCGGACGAGGTGCTCGATCCCCTGGACGATGCGCCCGTCGAGGGCGTCCAGGCCGGCCACGCCGCCCGGCACGATCGCCCCGCGCAGCAGCCGATGCCCCGCCACCGCCTTGTTCACACGCAGCAGGCCCTCGCGCAGCCGCAGACAGTGCGCCTGACCGACCGGAAACCCGGTATCGCCGATGATGGCGCCGACATCGGTGACGTGGTTGTAGAGCCGCTCCAGCTCGAGCAGCACGGTGCGCAGCGCCTTCGCGCGCCGCGGCACGTCCACGCCAGCCAGCGCCTCAACCGCCTGACAGAAGGCCACCGCGTGGCCGACGCTCGTATCGCCCGACACGCGCTCCGCGAGCACGACGGCGTCCTCCGGACGCCGGCCCACGAAGAGTCGCTCCGTGCCTTTGTGCGTGAAATACAGGCGCGCGCGCATCTTGAGGATCGTTTCGCCCAGCACGTTGAACCGGAAATGGCCCGGCTCGATGACACCGGCGTGCACAGGACCCACGGGAATCTCGTAGACACCATCCCCGGCTACTTCGGTGAAGGGAAACGGGCGTCCGTCGTCTTCGAAGTCCGGGGTGACCGCGCCGTGGCGCAACGGATAGAAGGTCTCCGGCCAGAAGCCGTGCCGGACGAGCGGCCGCGGATCGGGATGTCCCGCCGGTTCAATCCCCAGCAGATCCCGCATCTCGCGCTCGAATCGCGACGCGGGGAATGACAGCGCGGCCAGGCTCGGTACGACGGGCGCGTCGCGCGGCAGGGCGACCGTGACGTGCACGAGCTCCCATCGATCGATCAGCGCAGCGCCGCTGCCCAGATGGCCGGTCAGCCCCAC
>JACQZV010000138.1 GCA_016213695.1 Acidobacteriota bacterium
GCGGCATCTGGCTGATGCCGTTCCAGCTGGATTCGTAATCCGCCCTTCGGATTTGTGCGCTCTGCGATCCGAGCAGCCACGAAACGACAGGAGTTCGTCGGCAGCCGGTGCGGAATGGGCTTTGCGATGCTGACGGCGGTATGCCATGAACGCCGACCTGGGCCCTGTCGTCAGGGAAACGGAGCGGCTGATCGAATCTGGCCGCCCGGACCTGGCCATCGCGGCATTTCAGCAGCTCGTCCGCGAACAGCCGGCTGAGGCGCCAAGCTCGGCCATGCTGGCCGACCGCCTCGTCGAGGCGGCTGACGCCGCCGCGGCTTCGGGGCGCTGCGCCGACGCGCTTGCCTACCTGTCGGTCGTCGCGAACTGGCGCGCGGCCCGGGGGGACAGCCGCGGCGCGGCCGACCTGCGCGAGCGCATGGAAGGCCTCGAGCTGGCCGATCTCGAGGCGCAGCTGAACCTCGCGCACGGTGACACCGCGGGGGCGCCCCCCGGCGACCCGCCCTCCGCCGCCCCGGCGCGCTTCGACCCTCCTGCTGCTGTGGACATGCGGCTTCCCGCGCAGCGCGCCCGCGCCTTCGTGGCGCGGGGCGATGCGCGCGGCGCCGCCGAGCACCTGCTGGCGGACATGGCCGGCGGTGACGCGACGCTGCTCCTCGCGATCGCTGAAATTCAACTGCGCGCCGGACAGCTCGACCGCGGGATGGCCCTGGTCGAGTCGGTCATCCAAGCCGATCCCCTCCTCGGTGACGACGTCGTACGGCTCGGCATCGACCTGGCCAGCAGGCAAGCCGACGCCGGATTCCTGATGGTCGAGATGGCCGCCGATGCGTGGGCGGCGGGGTCGCAGTGGCAGAAGGCCGCCCTGGCCTTCGAGCAGTTCGTCACGCGGCATCCCGACTACGTGCCTGCGCGGGTGCGGCTGCATGAAACCGAGGAGGCCGCCGCCCGCGCGATCGACGAGGCGCGCGTCGTCTCCTTTCGTCCCCATCGAACCGCCTGATTTCGACCGGTTCCCGGGCGGCGCTGATGCTCAAGTGCCCGGGACGGCGGCGAGCAGGGCCGGAGCCTCGATGTCCCTCGGCGCGGCCGGCGCAAGGTCCACATACACGGTGCGCCCGGTAATGCGCACATCGCCGCCGGCGGCGCCGCTCAGCAGGATGCGCGCCCGGATGTAGACGGCGCGGTCCCGCGCGACATGTTCTGCGATCGACACGAGCCGGATCATGGTGTCCCCGGATCCGGGTGCGAATTGCCCGGCGCCCACCCGACCTTCGACGGGCCCGACCTCGAGCTCGAGCGCGCTGCCAGAGAGCGCGCGCAACGCCGCCTTCTCAGGCTCTGCGGTCAGATCGAACGCCAGTGACGTGCGCTCGCGCGTGCGGACGAGCGTCACACCGAGCAACCGGGGCCTGGCCGCACGTACCGGCGCCTCGACCTGCGGCACCGGGTCGGCCGGCCGCCCGCCCTCGACGACCGGCAGCGGTTGAATCGGCATCGATGGCGACATCACGGGCGCCACGTCGAGACGGGCGAATGCCGGCGGCGGCAATGCCGCGGGCGGCAGCACGCCTGCGCTGGCCCATTCTCGCAGTCCGAGCCCGACGCCCGCGGCGACGACCGCAGCGGCGGCGGCACATACGACCCGCGCCGCGAGACGTCGCGGCGACGAGCGCGAGCCCCTGGCATGCGCACGCCGGGCGGCCTCGCGGACGATGCTCCGGTTCACGTATCGGGCGCCGCGCTCGTCTCCGATCTCGAGCGCCCGGTCCAGCAGGCGGTTGAGCGTCCGTGGAACGCCCCGCGAACGGGTCGCCAGCGAGCGGACGGCGGACGGCGCGACAACCATGTCGGATGACCCCGCCGCCAGCCGGTGCTCGACGTAGGCGGACACCTCGCCTGCCGGCAGCGGTCTCAACACGCAGCGGCGGGCGACGCGTTCGTCGAGCGGGCGCAGCGCCGGCTGCCGAAGCCGCTCCGCCAGCGCCGGCAGTCCGACGAGCACGACCTGCAGCGGCGGCGTCTCCTCGGTCTCGATATCGAGCAGCACACGCAACTCGTCGAGCACCGCCGGATCGAGGTCGTGCGCCTCGTCGATCACGAGCACGGCCGAGCCCCAGACCGGCACGAGCGACGCCAGGACATGCGCGAGGGCCCTCATCAGCCGGTACCGCGTCGAAGCGGCGGACACGGACACGGCGCGCTGGCCGGGCGAGCTGACGCCGCCGAAGTCGGTCAGGGCCTGCAGCAGCAGATCCTCGACGGTGACGCGAGGGTCCAGGACGACCGATGCGCAGACGCCCGGCTCGAGCCCCCGCACGAGCGTCCGGCACAGCCGTGTCTTGCCGGTGCCGGCGGCGCCGGTCACGACCACGAGCCCTTCGCGCTGCCGCAGCGCGCGGTGAACCTCGTGCAACACTGCCACAAACGGCTGCGACGGGTAGAGGAACGGCTGCTCGAACGACACGACCTGCGGCCGGGCCACGATGCTCAGCATCGGTGTGGACCCTCCGAGCCCGAAGTGACATCGACGAGTTCGAGGCGGTCGCCGACGGCAACGCCTCGTCGCGCCACGACGCCGGCCGCCAGCTCGATCGTCGCGTACGCGCCCGTGGTGACCGCGGCGCGCCACGGCTTGAGCGCGTGCACGACCCGCACGACGCGCCCCCCGCGATCGACGAACACAGCATCGATGGCGAACCGCATGAACGCCGTATGAATCATGAAACAGGGAACGAGCAGGAGCGCCGCGGCCGGATCGAGGCCCGTCTGACCCAGCAGTCCCGTGCGCCGGGCGTGGCGCGTGAGCGCCAGTTCGACACGGCTGGCGAGCGCTTCCCCGGTGCGCTCGTTGATCAGGGCGAACCGGCACGTCGCGTCGTCAGCCGGCAGGTGCGGATTCACGACATCGCCTTGTGACGTGTGCCCTGTGACTTGTGACTTGTGCCTTGATCGAGGAAATACGCCTCGCACGCCGCGTCGAGGAACTCGCGGGTGACGGCCGGCGGGATGCCGCGGTAGCGGCAGAGCGCCGTCACCTGATCGAGCAGATCGCGGGGCTGACAGGCACGCAGCGGCCGGCCGAACGGGCGGTAGTGGCGCCGCTCGAGATACGCCACCAGAAACTGGTCGAAGTGCAGCTGACGACGGCGGCAGTTCAGCTCGAAGATACGCGTGAATTCCTCGAGCGTCGGATCCTCGATCGGGATCTTGTACGGGATGCGACGCAGGAACGCTTCGTCGGCGAGGTCATGCGGATCCAGGTTCGTCGCGAACACGATCAGCATGTCGAACGGCACCTCGAAGGTCCGGCCGGTCTGCAGCGTCAGATAGTCGATGCGGCTTTCGAGCGGCACGATCCAGCGATTGAGCAGTTCCTCGGGCCGCATCCGCTGGCGGCCGAAGTCGTCCACGAGGAACACGCCGCCGTTCGCCTTGAGCTGCACCGGCGCCCCGTAGAACCGGGTGACCGGGTTGAAGGTGAGGTCGAGCATGTCGAGCGTCAGCTCGCCGCCGACCGTTACCACGGGCCGCCGGACGCGAATCCACCGGCGGTCGCGCGGCGCGGAGGCCACGATGCTCAGCGGATCGGGATCCTCGGCGTCGAGCGACTCGTGACTCGCGGGGTCGTAGAGCGTGACGATGGCGCCGTCGATGTCGATCGCGTACGGGATGTACATGTCGCCGCCAGCCGCCCGCCCCAGGCCGTCCGCGATGACGGTCTTGCCATTGCCGGGCGGCCCGTGGAGGAAGATCGCCGTGTTGGCGTTCACGGCGGGACCCAGCCGGTCGAGCAGGCGGTCGTTCACCACCAGATGCGCGAAGCCGCCGCGCAGCCGGTCGCGATCGATATAGCCCCGCGTCGAGCCGAGGGCCCGCATGTAGTCCGCATAGCTCCCGAGCGGCACCGGCGCCGGACCGATGTAGGCATTGCCGTCGAGGTACTGCCGCGCCCGGTCGCGCCCGAGGTCGGTGAGCGCGTACCGGTACGCGCCGCTCCCGGCGCCCGTGGCCCCGCGCACCTCGACGAGGTGCTCGGCGCGGATGCGCTCCATCAGCGGCTCGATCACGACGTACGGCAGCCGCACGCGATCGGCCACCGCCAGGCCGGTCGCCTCGCCGAGGTACAGCGCCTTCACGACCAGTGCTTCGACGCCGTCTGGTGCGAGCCCCGTCTCCCCGATCGTCGCCGGCATCGGCGGCGGCGCGGAGTCCTGAACGCCGGCGAGCGCGGGCATCAGGCGCATCACCGGTTCGCCATCGGGCCGATAATCTGGATGAACTTGATGGCCGCCGGGCCGAGCGTCACGATCCAGATGGCCGGAAAGATACAAATGACGAGGGGAAACACCATCTTGACCGCCGTTTTCGCGGCAGCCTCTTCCGCGCGCTGACGACGCTTGGTGCGCAGCACGTCGGAATGCACGCGCAGCGCCTGCGCCACGCTCGTGCCGAACCGGTCCGTCTGGATGAGGACCGCGCAGAGCGACGTCAGGTCGCCCACGCCCGTGCGCGCCGCCAGGTTGTGGAGCGCCTCGGACCGCGGCGTGCCCGCGCGCAGCTCCAGATTGATCAGCCTCAGGTCGTCCGACAGTTCGGGATGCACGGGCGCCAGCTCCTCCCCCACGCGCTGGATGGCCTGATCGAGGCCCAGGCCCGCTTCGACGCTGACCACGAGGAGGTCGAGCGCGTCCGGGACGGACAGGCGAATGCGGTGCTGGCGGCGCTTCGCCAGCCGCGCGAGCACGACGCCGGCCAGCACGTACGCGAGGCCCGCGGCCCCGAGCGCCATCGGCACGCTGGGCCGCGCGAGCATCGGAGTCGCCAGGAGCGCGAACGCCGTCACGGCGCAGCCGGCGCGCACGCCGAGAAACAGCATCACGGCGTCGTTCCGCCGGAACCCCGCATGCACCAGGCGCAGCTGGAGCTTCCCCATCTCCGACGGCGACCTGGGCACGGCGCGGCCGATCGTCCTCAAGGTGTCGGCCACGCGCGCGGCGGCTCCCGCGTCGGCACCCGACGTCATGGGCCGGCCCGTAATCTCGCCGAGCCGCTGCCGGACGACCGCCGCGTGCCCGGGCGCCAGCGCGAGCGCGCCGGCCAGCACAAGCAGCGAGACGCACACGAAGGCAAGCGCCGGCAGCAGGATCGTCACCCTACACCTCGATCCGGATCACGCGCCGGATCCAGAGAAATCCGCACAGCTGCATCACGATCGTGCCGACGATCAGCAGGTGCCCGACGCGCTCGGTGAAGAGCGGCCTCATGTGTTCAGGATTGAGGAACGACAGCGCCACGGCCAGAAACGCCGGCAGCGCCAGCAGGACGAACCCCGTGATCCGGCCGTGCGCCGTGTGCACCCGCACCTGCCGCTGAATCTTGAACCGCTCGCGGACAACGTACGAGAGATTGTCGAGAATTTCGGCGAGGTTGCCGCCCGTGTCGCGCTGGATGGCGACCGCCGTCACGAAGAACTTCACGTCGACGAGCGGCACTCGCTCGGTCAGGGCGTTCAAGGCGTCCTTGATCGGCAGGCCGAAGTTCTGCTGGTCGAACACCGTCCTGAGTTCCGGTCCGACGGGCGCCGCCAGCTCCTCGGCGACCATGCCGAGCGCCGTCTGGAACGCGTGGCCGGCCCGGATCGCCCGCGAGACCATGTCGAGCGCGTCGGGGAACTGCTCTTCGAACGTCTTCAGCCGGCTCGACCGGCGCTGCAGCAGCCACAGGAACGGCAGGCTCGCTCCGGCCGGCACGGTCACGACGTACGCCAGCGGCACGCGCAGCACGATCCCGGTGAGGGCGGCCGCGGCGGCTCCGCACACCACACACGCCAGGCCGATCGCGCCGGGCGTCGTCGCCAGACCTGCCTGCTCGATGAGCCGGCCGAGGCGCGAGCCCGCGCCCGTCCGTCCGATCAGCCGCTCCATGGCAGGCAGCGGTCCCTCGCGCGGACCGACGACGAGCGTGCCGTCGGGCGGCCCGTCGGCACGCGCGATGTCCCGCAGGCGCAATTCGACGCGCCGCCGGCCCACCGCGCCGGGAAGGCGCGTGACGGCGAGATAGCCGCCGACCACGGAGGCCGCCACGAGGACGAAGACGAGCAGCGCGGCGATCATCACCGCACGTCCATGACCCCTTCGAACATGTCGGCCGGCAGCTGGACGCCGGAGGCGCGCAGCCGCTCGCCGCACTTCGGCCGGACGCCGGTCGCCCGGAAGCGCCCGATGACCCGGCCCTCCTGCGTCACGCCGAGCTTCTCGAACAGGAAGATCTCCTGCATGGTGATGACGTCGCCCTCCATGCCGGTGATCTCCGAGATGCTGGTCACGCGGCGCGACCCGTCGCTGAGGCGCGTCTGCTGCACGACGACCTGGATGGCCGACGCGATCTGCTGCCGGATGGCGCGCTCGGGCAGATTCGTCGCTCCCATCGCCACCATCGTCTCGATCCGCGCCAGCGCGTCGCGCGGCGCGTTGGCGTGCACCGTCGTCAGCGATCCGTCGTGGCCGGTGTTCATCGCCTGCAGCATGTCGAGCGCCTCCTCGCCGCGCACCTCGCCGACGACGATGCGGTCCGGGCGCATGCGCAGCGCGTTGATCACGAGCTGGCGCTGGCGGATCGCGCCCTTTCCTTCGATGTTGGCCGGACGCGTCTCGAGCCGCGCCACGTGATCCTGATGCAGCTGCAGCTCCGCCGCGTCTTCGATCGTGACGATGCGCTCGCGATCGGAGATGAAGCCGGACAGCACGTTGAGCAGCGTCGTCTTGCCCGCGCCCGTGCCGCCGCTGACGAGGCAGTTGAGGCGCAGCCGGACGCAGTGGGCGAGGAAGTCGAGCATCGGCTGCGTGAGCGATCGGCGCTCCACGAGGTGCTGGGCCTGGAGCCGTTCGGCCGGGAAGCGCCTGATCGAGAGCAGGGGGCCGTCGACCGCGAGCGGCGGGATGATGGCGTTGACGCGCGAGCCGTCTTCCAGCCGCGCGTCGACCATCGGCGAGCTCTCGTCGATCCGGCGGCCGATGCGACTGACTATCCGGTCGATGATCCGCAGCAGATGCTGGTCGTCCTGGAACGTGGCGGAGGCGCGCTGGAGGACGCCGCCGCGCTCCACGAACACGTGCCGGTGCGTGTTCACCAGAATGTCGGTCACGCCCGTGTCGCGCAGCAGCGGCTCGAGCGGGCCGAGCCCGAAGACGTCGTCGAGCACCTCGCTGACCAGCGTGTCGCGCTCGCTGAGGCTGATCGGGATCGCCTCCTCGACGAGCAGCTGCCCGATGAGCGCGCGGATCTCGCTCTCGGCGCGCGTGCGGTCCGTCCGCGCCAGCGCTTCGAGGTTCAGCCGCGTCAGCAGCTTGCGATGGACCTGGGCCCGGAGATCGAGATACTGCTGGCGGACGGCATGGGACCCGGGCCGGGCCGGCTCGGATGGCGCGATGGAGGGGGCCATCGGACTCATGCGGCTTACCAGATGGAGGCGAGCCGGTGCAGGCCGAGCGTGCTCCGCCGCTCCGGCGCCGCCGCCCCGGAGGCCGGGTCGAGCATCGTCCGCGTGAAGCTGTCGAACTGGCCCGCGAGATCCGTGCTGCCGGTCAGCGAGAGCGGCACGCCGGAGTTGAGCGCCGTCGACACCGTCCGGTAGTCGCTTCCGAACATGTGGTCGATCGGACGGCCGAGCGCGCGCTCAATCTGCTCCGGCGGTATCGGGTACGGCTCGGACGCCCGGTTGAGCAGGACGCGCACGCGGTCGCCGGCGGCCCCGAGCTGCCCGAGGCGATCGAGCATCCGCTCCGCGTTCCGGACGCACGGGACGTCGGGCGTCGTGACCAGGCAGATCATGTCGGCCGTGTAGAGCGCGGCCGTCGAACAGGCGGTGAACTGATTGCCGGCGTCGATGACGACGTACTCGTACTGCTGGGTGAGCAGACGAAGCACCGCCTCGACGGCGCCGGCGTCGGACGGCCCGGGCCGATCGAACGGCTCGGCGCCGGCCAGAATGTCGAGGCCCGACTTGTGCCTGACGACCAGCTCCTTGAGGAACTCGCCGTCGAGCCGGTGGAGGTTGTCGATGGCGTCGAGGATGCTGTAGCGGCTGCGGACGCCGAGAAACAGCGTGACTTCGCCGAGACCGGCCTTCAGGTCGGCGATGACCGTGGGCCGCTGGCCGAGGCGCGCCAGTTCGACCGCGCCATTGACGGCCACGGTGGTGGTCCCGGCGCCGCCTTTGGCGCCGAGAAACGCGACGGTCAGGGTCGGCGGCCGCGCCCCAGGCGAGGCGCTGCGCCGCGCGGCCGCGCGCCCGACCGCGTCGGCGAACGCACCCGCCGCGGGCGGCCACGTCAGGAATTCGTTGGCGCCGGCGCGCATCGATTGAAGGATGAGGTCCGGGCTCGACTCGAGGGCCACCATGAAGATCGACGCGCCGGCCGCGCCCGCGCGCGTGCGCTCGATCGTGCCCAGCGCGGCATGCGCCTCGCCGCGGCCGTCGACCACGACCAGGTCGGCCGGCACGACCCGGGCGGCCGGCCGCTCGTCGGCGATGCTGACCGGCAAGGTCCCCGAGTGCAGGCAATCGGCCACCTGCGTCCTGAACGACTCGTCGTCACTGAGAATGAGCGCGGTCAGCAGCGACATGGCTTACTCGACCAGCCGGACGGCCCGCGGCACCGCGCCGCCGGGCGCCGGCGCGGGCCCGCCGTCATCGATGACCCCGAGCATCGGCATGATGCGCCCGTAGACCTCGTTGCCCGATCGCCCCTCGACGAAGAACCCGATCCACCCCGCCACCTTCAGCGTGGCGTTCCGCCCGGTCATCTTGCCCGACTGGAAGAAGTCGGGGTCGTAGAGCGGAACGGGAAACACACGGGGGCTGCGGCCGAGCGGACTCACCACCCGTCCGTCGTCCTCGTCCCAGTAGGCGGTCGGATCCTGCGCGATCAACGCGTCGATGCCCGACGTCGTCGGCCCCACCATGTTGCCGGGTTCCTGCGTCATGATGGACGCGGTGTCAATGAGCGTCGTGTTGCAGGCCGTGATGTTCTGCTCGTACCAGTCGGCGCCGATCTCCCCGTTGCCGCCCGGCATGCTCCACGAGTAGTAGAACGTCGGCGCGATGTTGTTGCCGGTGCCGGCGCGCAGGACCACGCGCAGGCCCTTGTCGTCGCCGGACGGGTCGTAGCTGCTCACGGCAGGGTCGTACACGTCGGCGTTGGCAATCACGTTGCCTCTGTGGTCGTACCGGTCGAACGTGTCGTTCGGTGGAATGTTGTTCTCGATCCACCGGTCCGGAATGGTGAACGGCCGCACGCAGGTCATCGCATTGGCGGGCGCCGCTTCCGCGGTGGCTGCGGCCGACGTGTCCGCCAGGGCCATGCCGAACACGGACGCGATGAACGTCTGGAGCGGGTTGCTCCGCGCCGAGGTCCGGTAGACCGACACGCGGACGCGATTGGCTTCCCCGCCCGGCGCCGCCGGAAAGGTGATGTCGGCAGGCTCCACCGCCGCCGGCACGCCGAACACAGGGTTGTCGAGCGCGGCGTGGACCGCCGCCCGCACGGCTGGTCCCGACGCCGTCCGGTCGTCGAAGTTGTCCAGGGCCAGCGCAATCGCGCCGGCCAGCGCCCCCGCGTCGGCCGCGTTCTGCGCCTGCGACCGCGCGGTCGTCAGCATGCCGACGTCGATCGCCAGCATCGTCGACGCGAAGAACGCGACACAGCCGGTGGTGACGTACAGCAGGCTCATCGCGGCGTCTCACCGAAAGCTGGCGGCGGCGGGGGGAGCGATGCGCCCTCCGGCAGCGCCGGCAGGAACGGCTCCTGCACGCGCGGCAGGCGGTCGGTCACGCCCGGCGACGCCGGCGCAAGAATCTGCGGCGTAATCATCACGACGAGTTCGGTCTGGTCCTTCCGCGCCGCCTTGCTGCGGAAGAGATACCCGAGGATCGGGATGTCGCCGATGCCGGGGACCTTCGACAGCGTCTGCGTCATCGTGTTGTTCATGAGGCCCGCGATGGCGAAGGTCTGGCCGTCGCTGAGCTCGATCTCGGTCTCGGTCCGGCGCGTGCTCAGCGCCGGAATCCGGAAGCCGCTCATGACCACGGCGTTGTTGAAATCGAGGAGGCTGACTTCGGGACGCACGCGGAGATGCACGCGGTCGCCGGTGACGGTGGGCGTGAAGCTCAGACGGATGCCGAACTCCTTGAACTGCACGCTGATGCCGAGATTGGCGCCCAGGCCCTGTGCGACGGGGACCGGAAACTCGCCGCCCGCGAGGAAGCTGGCGTCCTTGCCGCTCTCGGCCACCAGGTTCGGCTCTGCGAGGCTCTGAAAGAGCCCCCGGCTCTGCAGCGCGCGCACGAGCAGGCCGAGGTCGTACTTCTCGCTCAGGATGAAGAAGTTGAGAAAATCGCTGAACGTGAACTTGCCCGAGGCATTCTTCACGGGGTCGCCGAAGCCGGAGCCGTCCTTGTTCCACTGCGTGTCGGCGAAATCCGGCGCCGAGAACTGCTCCGTCGTGACCCGGCCGAGGGTGTTCCTGACGCCGGTGGGACCGGTGAAGAGCGAGAGGCCCAGTTCGGTGAGCGCGCTGCGACTGACCTCGGCGAAGCGGACGCGCAGGAGCACCTGCTGACTCCGCGGCGCCGGCGCGGGCGGCACCTGCAGCAGCACCACGACGTCCTCGCGCCGGCCGGCGAATCCGGCGGCGACGTCGACGGCGCGCGCGGCGACATCCTTGGTCGAGACCGTCCCGGACAGCACGATGTGGCTGCCGGTGCCGCGCACGTCGATGGACTCCTCGGGAAACAGCGAGACGAGCTGGCCCTGGAGCCGCGCCAGGTCGCGCTGCACGGCAATCTCGTATCGCCTGAGGTCTCCGCCGCGCGGCCAGACGAGCATCGAGATCGTGCCCGGTGTCTTGCCGTTGACGAGGAGCTGGCTCGGCGACGTGACCAGCGCGTCGGCAATGTCGGCGTCGGTGAGCGACACACGCGCGATCGGACTGCCGACGTCGATGACGGTGGACCGTCCCACGAGCAGCGGCAGTGGAATGACCTCGGCCGCGCCGGCGGCCTCCGCCGCGGCGGCGCCCGGCCCGTCGGCGCGGTGCAGGGCAGGCGGCGCCTGGGCGAGAACGGAGGCTGCCGAACCGACAACCCAGACGACCAGCAGAGGGGCGGCGATCTTCCTCATTGAGCTACTCCTGGCGTACGACTTCCTGCACGCGCTTGTCGCCGCGGATAATTTCAACGGTCGGCGGGGATGGCGGCGCCGGTGCAGCGGCGGCGACGGTGCGCGGCGCCGCTGCGCGCACGGGGCGCGCGTAGCCGAGGAGCACGGCCGGCTGGATGCCGGGCGTCGGCGGCGCGGTCTTGTCGAGCGGGTTGCGGAGCGCGAGCTGAATCTTCCCCTCGGTGCTCGCCAGTGTGAGGCGTTCGGCCTCGCTCGGATCGACCAGCAGCGTGACGACGCTCACCGCGATCGGCTTGTGCTGCTCGGCATCCTGCTCGATCCTGGTGCCCGAGGCGATCGCCAGCACGTTGGTCAGCACGACTTTCGAGGTCATGGTGGTCTGGTCGTTGGTGGGGCTCACCGTGGCAAGCACGTCCACGTGCGTGCCCGGCAGCACGTAGCCCGCGACGCCGATCACGTCGTTGACGCGCACCGAGACGGCGCGCTTCCCTTCGGGAATGATCGGCGGCAGCCCGGCGCCGGCGCCGACCGGCGCCAGTTTGGCCGGCAGCACCGTCTCGTCCTCCGCCACGGCCTGGACGAGTCCGCGTCCAATCACGTCCTGCACATCGGTGAACGATCCGGCCGGCACCGCGTCGGCCGGCCAGGCAATGACCCGCAGGTCGTCGCGGCGGAGCTCGGTGCCGAGCGCGAGGTCGGCGGAGGCCACCACCACGGGCGTCGTCGGCAGGCTGACCTCACGGACGGGCCTGCGCTGGATGTAGCGGTAGGTGGCGAAGGCGAACGTGCCCCCCAGCCCGATGGCCACGAACAGCACGATGAAGATGCGGATCCGAGTCATGTCTGCACGTGCTCCCTTGCCTGCCCTATTCGTTGCGCATCGTCGCCGATGCGGTCATCGTGAACGCGTCGCCGGCCGTCGACGCTCCCGCGACGAGGCGCGCGATCCCCTGCAGGGCGATGAACTGGAACGGATACGCGATGGTGACCGTCGATGCCGACATCGTGCCGCCCCCGCCGGTCGCGATCTCCGCGTTCTGCGCCACCTCCACCGTCGCGCTGGCGGCGGCTGCGATCCGGCCGCCGTCGAGGTACGCGCGCACCCTCGCGACGACGTCGTCCCGGGACTGTCCCGGCAGCACGGCGATGCGCGCGCCCTCGCGCGCGGCGTTCGTCATCACCTGCCAGTACTCGAACGCCCGGCCGAACTCGAACACGCCGACCGACAGGAGCAGCAGCAGCGGCATCGTCAGCGCCATCTCGATCAGCGCCTGGCCGCGCTCGTCCCGCGCGCCGGACGCCACGGGGCATGTCATGCGAGCACCGCCGCGGCGATCGTGCCGATCGCAATCGCCGGCGCATAGGCGAACCGGCTGCCGGCGTCGGTGGCGTCGATTCCCGACGCGTCGAGCCCCGCGGTCTGCAGCAGACTTGCCAGCCCGTAGAGGGTCAGCCGCAGTCTCCCGCGCCACACCGCGACGCCGGTCGCGATGACCGCGCCCGCGAGGAGCGTGAAGAGCACCGCCCAGAGGGTGGCGGTGGGGCCCAGCATCGTGCCGGCGGCCGCGACGAGCTTCACGTCGCCGCCCCCGGTCGCGCCCGCCAGATAGCCGGGCAGCATGAGCAGCGCGCCCACGGCAAGGCCCGCCACCGCCGCACCTACGTTCAGCCGGCCGAGCCCCGAGGCGGCCCGCACCAGGCCGGCACACGCGAGCGACGCGGTGAGCGGGTTGGGGACGCGGCCCGTGCGCAGATCGATTGCGGCGCCGGTGAGGGCGCCCGCGATCATCACCGCCAGCGGGACCGCGTCTGAAATCGACATGACCGTGAGCACGGAGAACGGGGAGAGGGAATTCCCGCGCACGTGTTATGGAGCCACGGGCGTGCTCACGCCCGTCAGCGCGTCGCGGATCCCTTCCCAGATCCGGTTCACCTGGGTCCCCGCCTGCCCGATGGCCACGACGGCGACAAGCGACACCAGGCCGGCAAGCAGCGCGTACTCGATGAGGTCCTGACCTCTGTCGTCGCGTACGAGCGCACGGAAGCGAGCAAGCAGATTCACCATGACATTCCTCCGCGCGTCGTTGCACGACGCGCAATGAGCGGGTTGACCGGGCGGCCGGATCAGCGTGCCGCGGCCGCGACAGCGTGTGCCCCATCCGCAACGGGTGTGCCACCAGCGGCGCGTCCGGATCGCCGCCGGCGCGCAACTGCTCCGCATGGAGGCGCTTAGCGCGGACCGGGGAGTCGCAGAAGATGGCCGCGGCGGGCGGATGGACAGGCGGGTCGTCCCTCATGTTTCGTAACCGCCCCTGTCTGTTTTGTGCGCGTCATCACGCGTGCCTCAGGTGTGGACACGCCCTCGCCCCGCAGTCACATGTGTAAGTCCGCCTGCGGAAGTCGTGCGCGCGTGCCAGGGCTCCGGACGCGCACGGGCACGACGTATCAGCGGCGGCGCGACGGAACGAGTCTTGCGATTCGCGAGCGTGGAACGCTCGTCACGATGTCGCGCACACGACGGTTCTGCGGCGACGCACTCATCTCGATGAGCGTGCTGACTCTCGTGCTCGGCGTCCTCGTCTCGGTCGACGAGCGCGTACGCGATCGCGTGTGGCTGGCCGCCGCCGGCGCGGCGTCGTCCGACAGCGCCGGCCTCGCCGCGCCGCTGCGCGCGGCGGCCTCCACCGTGGTGGACGCCGCACGGGCACAGAGCGTGGACCACGCGCCGCTCATGGTCTTCGTGCTCGTCGCGACGGTCCTGCTGCTCGCGCTGGTGCGGACGTGACCGCGCCGCTCATTCTGGCGATCGAGGCTGACGCCCGCCAGGCCGCGCAGCTCACGGCGGTCGCCGGACGGCTGTCGGCGGAGCTGCGGCTCGTATCGTCGGCCGGATGCGCACTGGCGAGCCTCGACGAGCGGCTGCCGGACCTGATCCTGACGCCGGCCCTGCTCTCGCACCGCGACGACCTCGCGCTCGCCCTGCGCCTCCGCGAGCTCGGCGGCGCGGGCGCCCACATTCAGACGCTCACGATCCCGACCCTCGACGCGGCCGAGCCACCGCGCAGCGCCGGCGTCCTCGCCGTGTTCCGGCGCGACAGGCCGCGCCCGGCCGGACCGGCCGGATGCACCGTGGAGATATTTGCCGGCCAGGTCGCCGTGTACCTGGCGCGGGCCACGGGCGCGCGCCGCGCGCCGCCCGCCGACATGGCGGCAGTCGAGGCAGCGCCCTGGCACATCTTCGACCCGCAACAGGCCCGATTCGCGGCGCTGCTCGCGAGGCTCGATGAGATCGCGGCCGGGTGAACGGCAGCTATAGCTGGAACACGTGACGGACCTGCGCCTCGCGCAGGTACAGGACGACCAGCACGACGGCAGCCAGCGCCACGACGGGCCGCGCCGTCCATGGGGCGAGGCGCCGGCAGATCGAGTCGAGGCAGGCCATCACCAGGATCATCAGCAGCGGGATCGTCGGCAGCAGGAACCGGACGTACGACCAGTCGTCAAAGACGAGGTACGGCAGACAGCAGGCAA
>JACQZV010000019.1 GCA_016213695.1 Acidobacteriota bacterium
CGTGCGAAAACGGGGTTGACCCTGGTTCCTGCCGCGACGTCCTGGCGGGCGCCGGGCGCCGATGCCGGCCGGCGTGCGGGCGGCGATTCGCGTGGCGGGTGTGCTGCTGCTGCTCGGGCTCGTCGGCGCGTTTCTGAGCGTGGCGCGGGCATTTGCCAAGGACGCGGAGGCTAAAGCCCCCGCGCTGCAGATTCAGGGTGCGGCGCGCGGGCTGCAGCCGGCGCGAACGGGCGAGCCGCTGACGATCGACCGCGCGCTGGAGCTCGCGCTGACCCGCAACGAAGGGCTCAAGGCCACCGGCGAACGGCTGCGCGAAACGCAGGCCAACGTGGCCGGGGCCCGCGCCGCCTTCCTGCCGTCGCTCGACGTCAACTTCCTGTACACGCCGACGCAGGCCTCGCCCCTCCTCAGGATTCCCGCGGGGATCTTCGGACCGCGCGAGCAGACGTTCCGCGCGAACCTGATCCGTGAGAACGTCGTCCGGTTCGACATGTCGCAGCCGCTCTATACCGGCGGCCGGCTCTCGCACGCGTACGGCGCGCAGGCAGCCGCGCAGGAAGGCAGCCGTCTGGAGCTGGAGCGGGGGCGGCAGGCGCTGCAGCTTCGCGTCTACGAAACCTTCTACGCCGCGTTGATGGCGGACCAGGGCGTGCGCACCACCGGGGAGGGCGTCGGCATCGCCGAGCGTCATCTCGAACTGGCGCAGGCGCGGTACCAGGCGGGCTCGGCGGCGCGACTCGATGTGCTGCGCGCCGACGTGGAGCTGGCCAACGCGCGGGCGCGTCTCATCCGCGCCCGCAGCACCGCCGCCGTGTCCTATCAGGCGCTCCGCACGACGCTGTCGCTGCCACAGGGCGAGCCGCTGCAGCTCGCGGGCACGCTCGACGACGTGCCGGCGCTGCCGCCCACCGCCGAGATGCAGCGGGCGCTCGCCGTGCGCCCCGACATCCGCGCCATCGGACAGCAGCGTGAGGCGGCCGAGCGCCTCGTCTCGATGGCCAGCGCCGAACTGAAGCCGACGGTGGCCTTTGCAGGAAACCTGCAGTACCAGGAAGACGGCGTGAACCGCCTCTTCGACGGCTCGAACCGCAGCTACCAGTTCGGGCTCGCCGTGCGCGTGCCGCTGTTCAACGTGCCCGCGGTGACCGCCCGGCGGGCCGCCGCGTCCGCACAGGCCCGGCAGGCGGAGCATACGGCCAACGCCGCCGCCGACACGGCCCGGCTTGAGTTCGCCTCCGCCTTCACGGAGCTCGACGCCGCGCACGAGATCGTCGCGACAGAGCAGAAGGCGCTGGAACTGGCGCGCGAGACGCTCACCATCGCCGAGGTGTCGTACGAGAACGGTGTCATTACGGCGACCGAGCTCAACGACGCCCGGCTGTCGCTGCTCGAAACCGAGTGGGAGCTGACGCAGGCGAAGTACAGCCGGATCGTCGCCGCCGCCCGGACGCGGTTCGCAGCGGGGCTCTGAGCCAAAGGACATCACCGCGACAGAACACCGAGACACTGAAACACCGAGACAGGCCCTCCGAAGGGACAACCCTCGAAGTCTCGGTGTCTCGGTGTTCCGTGATCAGCGGCAGGCGCAGTCAGGTATCCTGAACGCGTGTCCGACCTGCTCGACCTCGTCCGCGGCTGCACGTTTGACGATTTCCTCTTCACCCCGCAGTACAGCGTGGTCCAGCGGCGGGATCCGGCGCTCCTCGATCTCACGTCGCGGCTCTCCCGGCATCTCTCGCTGAAGCGGCCCCTCGTCTCGGCCAACATGGACACGGTCACCCGGTCCGAGATGGCCATCGCCGTCGCGGAGGAAGGCGGAATCGGGATCATCGACCGCGGATTCCGCAGCGGCGAGATCGAGCCGCAGGTCCGCGAGGTGCAGATCGTCAAGCGCAAGCAGCACGGCATCATCGGGGACCCCTACACCATCGGCCCCGATGCGACGCTTGCGGCGGCGGCCGCACGGATGCGGCAGACCGGCGTCGGCACACTCGTCGTGGTTGACGACACGCGGCGCGTCCTCGGACTGCTGACGACGCGCGACCTCCGCTTCACCGGCACGGGCGGCGCGGTCCGGTCGCGGATGACGCCCCGCGAGCGGCTCGTCACCCATAGCGGCGCCGTCGAGCCGGCCGGCGCCGAAGAGCTGATGCGCACCCACAAAGTCAAGAAGCTGCCGCTCATCAATCCCGACGGCACGCTGCGCGGCCTCATCACCTCCAAGGACCTCATGGTCCAGCGCCAGATGCCGTTCGCCACACGTGACGGGCAGGGCCGGCTGCGCGTGGGCGCGGCCATCGGCGCCACGGGCGATTACCTCGAGCGGGCCGCCGAACTGCTGCGCGCCGAAGCCGACGTCATCGTGATCGACGTCGCGCACGGCCACTCCGTGGTGATGGCGCGCGCCATCGACGCCTTCCGCAAGCAGTTCGGCGACGCGGAGCTCATTGCCGGCAACGTGGCGACCGCGGACGGGGTTCGTTTCCTGCTCGATCGCGGCGTCGACGGCGTCAAGGTGGGAATCGGCCCCGGCGGCGGCTGCACGACGCGCCTGAACACCAACTACGGCGTGCCGCAGGTGCAGGCGCTGGTGGAATGCCGCGCGGCCGCGGCGGGCCGCGTGCCGCTCATCGCCGACGGCGGCGTCCGCCGCCATGGCGCGTTCGTGCAGGCGTTGACCTTCGGCGGGGACACGGTGATGCTCGGCGGCATGCTGGCCGGCACGACGGAGACACCGGGCGATACCGTGCAGAAGCCGGTCGTCCTGCCGGAGTCGAACAAGACCGTGCACGTGCCCTTCAAAGTGTTCCGCGGCATGGCCTCGCTCGAGGCGATCGTCGATCGGCTCGACGTAGAGGATGCCGAGGCGGCCGACGTCGAAGCCCTCGGCGCCGAAGGGATGGAGGTGAGCGTGCCCGCGCGCGGGTCGGTGCGGCCGCTGCTCCGCGACCTCATCAAGCACCTCTGCTCCGCCATCAGCTACAGCGGCGCCGGGAGCCTGGCCGAGATGCAGGAGATGTTCCGGAAGAACCCTGAACGCTACGTCGTGAAGCTCAGCGACTCGGGCCGCCGCGAGTCGTTCGACCGCTGACGAATGACGCTGCACGCGCGAAGACTTCGAACAACAGAGTCAGTCTTCGTCATTGGTTTCGCGCACGAACAACGCGGCCGTGCTGCTTTCGGCTCTCGAAATCAGCTGGCCCAAGTCCTCGAAATATCGTCGGTGCGTGCGATAGAGCGCTTCCTCGTTCTGCGCTTCGAGAAGAACGATCTCACGCAGAATTCCGCGGCGATTGAGGTCTAATTCGAGGGCCAAGCGCGCATTCTGCGCCTGCGTTCTGTCCTCAAAGGCCCGCTTGGATTTGATCAGGCCCGTCGGCCTGTCGTATTCAATCAAGAAGATCATTTCGCTCAGTTCACTTGGGTCCTACCTGTGTTCTCAGCCGAGCAAGAAACTCCAGCAGGCGGGCTCTCCGCTCATTGTACTGCGTCATGAGTGTCGCCTTCTGGCCACCTTCCGGCAGTGCCCGAATGGTCGTTTCCATCTGTTCATGGCCCGTAACTGCGAGCGACATCAGATCCAGCAGTGCACGGCTCTCGCCATCCCCTCCACCATACTTAATCGACTTGTCTCGTACGTCCGACAGCTTCTCAGACAATTCGGCCCACTGATGCTGCAGTTCTGTTCGAACCTGCACTTCTATTGGTTTGTCACTGACGCGAACGACCACGTGAAGGGCGCGGTAACCGTGGCTTGGCGCAGTTCGACGATCAATAACAGAGACGTCCGGAAAAATGTTTCGGAGGCTGGAGGCGACCTCGTCCTGAGCTGACACGATCGGAACGACGATGCGATACCCCGCGATGTCCTGGATCTGCGTCAAACGAACGCTCTCGCGGCGCAGTTTCTCAATGACTGACTGGGTTGACTTCGCCTCTCGCCCCGTCGGCTCAAGCCTCAGGTGGTGGCGAATCACGGCAGCAACCTTCTGGTAAGGCTCGCCGAACGACCGGCGATATTCATCAAGTTCCCGCAGATCAAGCTCTGTTGTATTTCCTGCCTTCAGCCGCTCACCCAACTTGTCGATCTGGCGCTTCGACACCGTCACGCCGGCGATGCTAGCACGCGCCAGACTGCCCGCGCGGGGTCGAACGCTACGTCGTGAAGCTCAGCGACTCGGGCCGCCGCGAGTCGTTCGACCGCTGAGCACCTCGGCCGCGAGCGCCTTCACGTCAGCTTCCGGCCTGGCGCCGTAGTGGCCGATGACCTCGGCCGCCATCACACCACCCAGGCGCCCGCACGTCGCCGGGTCACACCCCCTGGTGTACGCGTACAGAAAGCCGGCCGCGTACGCGTCGCCGGCGCCGGTCGTGTCGACGACGTCGACCCCGGGAACGGCGTCGATGACGTGCACCTCCTCGCCGCTCAGGACGACGGACCCCCTCTCACTACGCGTCAAGGCCGCCACTTCGCAGTGAGGTCGCACGCGCTGCAAGGCCTCATCGAACGTCGCGGCCTGGTACAAGGACAGAATCTCCGTCTCGTTGGCAAACAGGATGTCCACGTGATGCTGCACCAGGTCAAGGAATTCTTCGCGAAACCGGTCGACGCAGAACGCATCCGAGAGCGTCAGCGAGACTTTGACCCCCGCCGCCTGCGCGCGCACCGCGGCGTCACGCATGGCCTTCTTCGCGCGCGGCTGGTCCCACAGGTACCCCTCGAGGTAGACCACCCGGGACGCCGTGATGTAGTCCATGTTCACGTCCTCCGGCCCGAGCTGCGTCGTCGCACCGAGAAACGTCTGCATGGTCCGGTGGGCGTCCGGCGTGACGAAGATCAGGCACCTCGCAGTGGACAGGCCTTCGGTCAGCGGCGGGGTATCGCAGGTGACGCCGATGGCGCGGATGTCGTGCATGAACACGTCGCCGAGCTGATCGTCGGCGACCTTCCCGATGTAGGCGGCGCGGCCTCCGAGCGCCGCGATGCCGGCGACGGTATTGGCCGCCGATCCGCCGGACATCTCGCGCCCCGGCCCCATGATCCCGTAGAGCCGCTCCGCGGCGGCGGCATCGATCAGCGACATCGCATCCTTGCGCAGCCCGTGCGTCACGAGCAGCGCGTCGTCGGCCGCTGCGATCACGTCCACGATCGCATTGCCGATCGCGGTCACATCGAACCGGCGACCGCTCATGACGCGGACCCGGCGACGGGGAGGTACTTGCCGACGATCGGCGCGAGGTCCTTTATCACCTGTGCGGGAATCGCCTCGGGGCGCGTGACGAGCGCGTACCTGAGCGCCGACGCGCACTCGCATGTCCGCTCGTACGGCAACTTCGCTACGGCGCCAGCGATGATCTCCTGGGCGGTCTTCGCGTTCTGCAGCAGGTTCGCGATGATCATCTCGACCGTCACCGAGTCGTGGCCGGGGTGCCAGCAATCGTAGTCGGTGACCAGGGCGATCGTCGTGTAGCAGATTTCCGCCTCGCGCGCGAGCTTCGCTTCCTGGAGGTTGGTCATCCCGATGATGTCCATCCCCCACGCGCGATAGAGCTTCGACTCGGCCAGCGTCGAGAACTGCGGTCCCTCCATGCAGACATACGTGCCGCCCCTGTGGACGGTCGCCCCTGCCGCACGCCCGCTCTCGTATGCGATCCCGCTGAGGATGCGGCAGAACGGATGCGCGAAGCCGACGTGCGCCGCCAGGCCCCGCCCGAAGAACGTGCTCGCCCGCCCCTTCGTCCGGTCGAAGAACTGATCGGGAATGACGATGTCGAGCGGCCTGTACTCCTCCTTAAGGCTGCCGACGGCGCTGGCCGACAGGATGTGCTCGACGCCGAGGAGTTTCATGCCGAAGATATTGGCGCGAAAATTGATCTCGGACGGCAGGATGCGGTGCCCGGCGCCGTGCCGCGAGAGGAACGCGACGCGCCGGCCACGCAACGTGCCGAGCACGTACGGTCCCGATGGGTCGCCAAACGGCGTTGCCAGTGTCACTTCCTCGCGCTCGGTGACGCCCGGCATGTCGTACAGACCGCTGCCGCCGATGATGCCGATGTGGATGTGCTCCATGTCAGTTGTCAGTTGTCAGTTGTCAGTTGGTGGTTCGCCATGAATCTACACAACCTGCTCGACGAATCGGCGTCCGTCCTTCTCCCGGATGTACCCCGCCGCCACGAGCGGGTCGTGTTCGAAGAAGATGAGGTACTCGCGCTCGATGGCCTCCCGGATGAACTGGCGCTTGAAGGCGAGCGTCTCCATCGGAAACAGGTCGTAGCCCATCACCCACGCGTCGCGGATGTGTGCGGTCGTCGGAATCAGGTCCGCCGTGAACACCGCCGTCCTGCCGCCCGACTCGATGAACACGATCTGATGCTGGCCGGTGTGCCCGCCCGTGCGAACGACCCGGATGCCCGGCCGGATGACCTGGTCGCCGTCGTAGAAGTCGATGGCCCCCGCCGCCTTCAGGGGGAGGAAATCGTCCTGGAGATAGCTCGCCCGGTTCCGCTCGTGCGGATGGGTCGCATCCTCCCCCTCGGCGCCGCGAATCAGGTAGCGCGCGCGGGGGAACCGCGGCACCAGCGTGGGGCCGCGCCGGCAGGTGGCGCCGCCGAAGTGATCGAAGTGGAGATGGGTCGCCAGCACGACATCGATGCGCTCCGCCGACAGATCCGCGTCTGCAAGGGCGTGGTCCAGATGGCGCGTTCGATCGAGGCCGTAGATGTCCTGCTGCTTCGGCGTCATCTTGTCCCCGGCGCCGCAGTCGATCATCATCCGTCCCCAGTCGGCCTCGACGACAAGCGGACGCATGCTCAGCAGGATCCGGTTGCGCTCGTCGGGCGGCGCGAGCGTCTCCCACAACGGTCGCGGTACCACGCCGAACATGGCGCCGCCGTCGAGCGCGAACGGCCCATCCGGGGCGCTCACGAGCTCGAGCGCACCCCAGCGGAGGCGCTTCGTCGTGAGCGACGACCGCGGACGCGCCGCCTGCTTCAACTCCACGAGCACACCGTGCGCGGCCGACGGGTGAACGAACGCGACCTGCGCTCCCTCGGCGCCCGGCCGCGGATGTTCGTCGATGAGCCTGGCTCCCCTGGCGCGCAGGTGCGCGAGCGCCGCCTCGAGATCGTCCACGCGCAGCGTGATGTGATGCAGCCCGGGACCGCGCCGCTCGAGGTGCGTCGCAATCGGCGAGTCCGCCCGCGTGGCCTCCAGCAGCTCGAGCGCCGGCTGGCCTACCGGCACGAGGTGGGCCCGGACGCCCTGCGGCGCGATGTCCTCGGGCGCATGAATCTCGAGGCCGAGCGTGTCGCGATAGAACGCCAGCGCCTCGTCGAGGTTCCGTACGGCGATGCCGACGTGGTCGAGGACCGCTTTCATCGGGCCGTGGACCGCTCGATCAGCTCGGCGGCGGCCGAATAAGGATCGATCTCGCACGCGGCGATGCGATCGACCGCGCGGGCCAGCTCCCCCGGCGGCAGCACGCGCTCCAGGTGCTGCAGGAACTGATGTCCGATCAGCTCGCGCAATCGATGTTCATCGCGCACGCGCCGGCGGCCGGCGGCTGCCGACGCGTGCCGGGCTCGGAACTGCCCGATACTCGCCCAGAGCTCCGGCACCCCGTCGCCGGTGGTGGCCACGGTCTTCAGAATGGGCGGCCTCCATGTCCCCGGCGCGTACGTCTGCAGCGCGAGGTTGGCGGCAATCGCCTGGGCGAGCTGGTCCGCCCCGTCGCGGTCCGCCTTGTTGACCACGAAGATGTCCGCGATCTCCATGATCCCCGCCTTGAGCGCCTGAATCTCGTCGCCGGCGCCCGGCACGAGCACCACGATCGACACGTCGGCGGTCCGGACGATCTCGACCTCATCCTGCCCGACGCCGACCGTTTCGATGATGACGATGTCCTTGCCCGCCGCGTCGAGCAGGGCGGCCACATCGCCGGTCGCCCGCGCCAGCCCGCCGAGATGCCCGCGGGTCGCCATGCTGCGGATGAACACGGCAGCGTCGCCCGCATGGCGCCCCATCCGCACGCGGTCGCCGAGCACGGCGCCGCCGGTGAACGGACTCGTCGGATCGACCGCGACGACACCGACCTGCAGGTTCTCGCCGCGCGCCTCGATCGTCAGGCGATCGACCAGCGTGCTCTTGCCCGCGCCGGGCGGGCCGGTGACGCCGATGAGATACGCGCGGCCGGTGTTGGCATGGAGGCGCCTGACGAGGTCGACGCCGGCCGGCGTGTCGTCCTCGACAAGCGAGATCGCGCGGGCCAGCGCGCGCGGGTCGCCCGCCAGGACGCCGCGCGCGATCGGGTCGAGCGGCTGCCCCATCTACGCCGCAAGCAGCTGACGGGCGATGACCAGCCGCTGGATCTCGCTGGTGCCCTCGCCGATCGTGGTGAGTTTCACGTCGCGAAAATATTTCTCCGCAGGATAGTCCTTGACGAACCCGTAGCCCCCGAAGATCTGGACGCCGTCCTCCGCGGCGCGCACCGCCGCTTCGCTCGAGTACAGCTTGGCCATCGCCGCCTCCAGCGTGGTCCGTCGTCCGGCCTGCCGCAGGGCCGCCGCCCGGTAGGTCAGTAGCCGCGCCGCGTCGATGCGGCCGGCGTGGTCCACGAGCTTGGCCCTGATGCTCTGAAACGCGCCGATCGGCTGGCCGAACTGCCGGCGCACGAACGCATAGTCGCGCGCCGCCTCGTAGGCCCCCTGCGCGAGTCCCACCGCCAGCGCGGCAATGCCGATCCGGCCCGCATCGAGCACCTGCATCGCGTTGATGAACCCCTGTCCTTCCGCGCCGAGCAGCTGCGATGCCGGCACGCGGCAGTTCTCGAAGACGACCTCGCTCGTGTCACTGGCGCGCATGCCGAGCTTGTCTTCCTTCTTCCCGGCCCGCAGGCCCGGCGTACCCCGTTCGACGATGAACGCCGAGACGCCTCGGCTGCCCTTGCCCCGGCTGGTGACCGCCATGACGACGACCAGATCGCCGGTCGCGCCGTGCGTGATGAACTGCTTGGCGCCGTCGATCACCCAGCCGTCTCCCTCGCGCACCGCCGCCGTCCGGATGGCGGCGGCGTCGCTGCCGGCCGACGCCTCGGTCAGCGCCCACGCGGCGAGCGCCTGGCCGCGAGCCAGCGGCGCGAGGTACCGGCGCTTCTGGTCCTCGCTGCCGAACGCGGCGATATGCGCGGTCCCGAGGCCGTTGTGGGCTGCCACCGACAGGCAGACCGACGGGTCCACGCGCGCCAGCTCCTCGATACAGATGCAGTAGTCGACGGCCGTCATCGCGGCGCCGCCGTACTCCTCGGGAACCTGGATGCCCATCAGCCCGAGCGCCGCCAGCCTGGGCCGCAGCCCGGCGGGAAGGCGCTGCGCTTCGTCCCACGCCATCACGTGCGGGCGGATTTCCGCTTCGGCGAATTCGCGAACGCTGCGGCGCAGCAACTCCTGATCGGGGGTGAGCCGCAGATTCACGAACCGATCGTATCATTCGGTATGCGAGACAATCGGCCGCTCCGGCCTCAGGGCCTGCCTCTGCTCCTGGCAACGCTCGCGCTGCTGCTCCTCGCATCGCCCGCGTTGGCGGATGCCACACTGTTTGTCGGCAGCACGACCACGCCCGCCAACCGGCCGGTGAAGGGGCTGGCGCTCGGCGTCGGCCTGCTCGTCGTGGGCTTCGAGTTCGAGTTCGCCGAAACCGCCGAGTCGCCCGACGACGCCGCGCCGTCGCTGCGCACGGGCATGGGCAACGTCCTGCTGCAGACGCCGTTTGCCGTGGCCGGCATCCAGCTGTATCTGACGACCGGCACCGGGCTCTATCGCGAGCGCCTCGACGCGCACCAGGTCACGCATTTCGGGTTCAACACCGGTGGAGGCGCGAAGATCTCGCTCGTCGGCCCGCTGCGCGCGCGCGTGGATTACCGCGTGTTCAACCTGCGCGGCCAGCCGCTCTATCCGAAACTCCACCGCCTGTACGCGGGACTGAACCTGGCGTTCTGAACTTCAGGGCACTGCGGGCGGCGGGCCGGCGGGCGGCGCCGGTCTGACCTCGGGGACGAATGCGGTCGGCGCGGTGCCCGGCGGCGGCAGCGGCGGCGGCGCCACCGGGGTGAGATTCAGCAGGCTGCCGCCCCCGGCGAGCGCCCCCTGGTACAGCTTCCAGATCGGCTCGATCAGGTCCGGATACGCGTCGCCGAGGATCGGGCCGAGCGCATAGTCGGCGCCGGTCACGGCCGGGTCCATCACAAACACATACAGCACGGTGCCGTTCGGGCCTGGCTCGGCGGCCTTGAAGGCCTTCCATCCGGCCGCCTGCGCCCGCACCTGTGGATTGGCCGACTTCTCGAGCGCCGCCTGGAGGTACCCGATGACGAGCTCGAAGTCGACGACGCGCTCCGGCCGGACCACGTTGAAGATGATCCCGGCGGGCGCGGTGAAGGTGCGCGCGCCAACCGGGGTCGGCAGCACCCCCGGCGCAGGCGCGACGGGCGCGGCGCCGGGCACTCCCGGCGGCTGCGGCGTCACAGGCGCCGTCGGCGCCGGCACGACCTGTGCGGCCGCTGGCGCGGTGAGGAGCAGCGCAGCCAGCATGATGCCGCCGGGGCCACCCCCGCTGCGTCGTCTGGCCGCAGGTCCGGAACACCCTGCGCAGGACGGGTTCCGCGGAGCGGACCCGCCGGAGAAAGCCGTTCGCATGAAAACTACTCTATAAGAAAAAAGCCACGAGCGGCGGTGAGCCGCTCGTGGCCGGTCTTTCTGCCGCTGCGCGCGCGCTTACTTGGCCAGATCGACGGCGACCGAGCCGCCGACAAGGCTCAGATTCGCGCCAAACGAGCCGCGATACAACTCGTACAGGCTCCGCTGCTCACCCGGATCGGGGAAGCCTTCGTACAGAATCGCCATGATCGTGTAGTCGGCGCCCTTGACGACAGGGTGAATCACGTGGGTGTAGACAACGTTGCCGTCGGGCATCTTCGAGGTGCTCTTGAGGAGCTTCCAGCCGGCGGCCTGCTGCTTCCGCTCCGGCTTGTCCGACTTCGTCAGCGCTTCGCGCACCTTATTCATGATCTGCTCGAAGTCGGCCGTCTTGTCCGGCTTGATAGCCACGGACCAGAGCGCCATGTCGCCCTCGAACGTCAGCGCCTGTGCGGCCTGCGCACGGACGCCACCGTGGCCCTGCGAAAACGCCGGCAGCAACATGATCGCGCCAGCCAGTAGTAACCCGGACACTCGTCGCATCTTCAAGCCTCCTGGGAAAGGCGGATACTCTACCGTACCGTCGAACGGATGAACACGGCCATGATGTCATTGGCCAGGAGCATTCCAGCCCGCGTCATCCGAAGCGACCGGCCATCATAAACCAAAAGTCCCGCATCCACGAAAGGTTCGAGATCGCCGCCATATTCGTCCCACAGGGCGATCCCGTACCGGCCCCGCACCCGTGCCACATCCAGGCCTGAGGCCAGACGCAGCCCCATGAACAGGGCCTCCTCCACCCGTTCCGCCCCGGACAGGATTCGCCGGCCGGCGACCTGCCCGCCGACAGTCACGGCGGCAATGTAGTCTCCCGTGGCGGCGATATTGTTCCACCGGACCCCGCCCCGCGTGGAATGCGCGCCGCAGCCGAACCCGAGCCACTCGCCGTCGGTCCAGTATTTCAGGTTGTGGCGCGACTCGCGTCCGGGACGCGCCACGTTCGAGATCTCATACTGCACGTAGCCCGCCTTGTCCATCCTCTCCAGACCTGACACGTACATTTCCGCCGCATCGTCGTCGGGCGCGACCGACCATCGGCCGCGCGCCATCGCGTCGCGCAGCGGCGCGTTCGGATAGATCTCGAGCAGGTACATCGACGCATGCCCGGGGTCGAGCGCCACGAGCGCGTCCACCGACTCGAGCCACTCGCCGACGGACTGCTGCGGCAGCCACATCATCAGATCCACCGAGACGTTGTCGAAACCGGCGGCGCGGGCGGCGCCGACGGCCGCCACCGCCGTATCGACCGAATGCAGCCGGCTCAGCCGCCGGAGCTCCTCGTCTCGAAACGACTGGACGCCGACGCTCAGGCGATTGACGCCCGCCGCGCGGAACCCGGCCAGCCGCTCCGGCGTGACGGTCTCGGGATTGGCTTCGAGCGTGACCTCCGCGTCGGGCGCCACCGCCCACGACTGGCGGCAGGCGCTGATGATCGCGGCGACGTCGGACGGTTCCAGCAGCGACGGGGTGCCGCCGCCGAAATAGATGGTGTCGGCGGCCTCACCGTCACCGGCCCGCGCAATCTCGGTCAGAAGCGCGGCGACGTACGGCGGCTTCAGGGCGGCGTCGAACAGGCCGCGGTTGAAGTTGCAGTAGTTGCAGATCGCGGAACAGAAGGGAATGTGGATGTAGAGCCCGAGCACTCGGACCAGTGTAAGGCTTTGGGCTTCGGGCTTCGGGCCTTGGGCCTTGGGCCTTGGGCCCTGAAAGGCTACGAGCCCGCCCGGCCGCCGGGCCACTTCAGGTCCGCGCTGCCGCCCCGCTCGCGCGGGCGGGCCCGGAGCTGGCCGCCCGCCTTGCCGGGCAGTACCGCCCTGGCCTTCTCGATGTTGCGGGGCGACATCGGCGAGTTCTTCTGCCAGCGCTGGATCTGGTCGGGCGTCGCATCGGGGCCACCCACTTCGCGGCTGTCGATCGCGTCCATGTACACCCAGTCGCACATCTCGAACAGACGCGACCGCGTGCGTGGGCCGAGCCGGTAGAGAAACGACCGGGGGTGGAGCGGGTCGTCCGAGTCGATGAGATTGGTCGTAAACACCGTGGGACGCCGTTCGCTGTAGCGGATGTTGACCACGTGCCCGAGCATCTCCTGGACCCATTCGGAGGTCTTGTCCACCCCGAGATCGTCGAGCACCAGGAGATCGGCCTCGAGGACCGGCCGCAGCACGTCCATCTCGTTGGTGTCGGACGCGTAGGTGTCGCGCACGAGCTTCAGGAGCTCGCCGGTCTCGTAGAAATAGGCGCGCGCGCCCTTCGCGCGGATCACGGCTTTGAGAATGGCGACGGCCAGATGGGTCTTTCCGACGCCGTGCGAGCCGATCAGGAGAAGCCCCCTGTCGACGACGGGAAACTGCTCGACGAAGCGGGTGGCCTTGCGGAACGCGTCGCGCAGCGAGTCGTAGTGCTGTTCGAAATTCGTCAGCTCGCAGTGCGCGTAGCGCTTCTGGATGCGGGCCGTGTCGATCGCGCGCTCGTTCGCCTGCTGCCGCCAGCAGTCGCATCGCACAACCCGCGAGACACCGTCGACGTCAACCGGCTTCCACCCCGTGTCATCGCAGAGTGCGCAGCGCACGCGGTATCGTAACTCAAAACGCGCGACGACGACTGCGCGCGCGAAATTATTTCTGCGTTTTGAGTTTCGTGTTGGGCGTCTCAGCGCCGGACAGATTGGGCGTGTGCCTTACGAGATCGGTCGGTGCGGACTTGACAAGCGCGGTACTGAGGCGCTGCTCCCAGTCGTCGATGCCGCGAGCGAGCTCGCGCTTGACGTACTCCATGAACTCGTTGACCTCGTGCTGCATCTGCTCCATCTTGCGCCGCATGTTGAGGATAATCTCGACGCCCGCGAGGTTGACGCCGAGGTCGCGCGTCAGCGTCAGAATGGTTTCGAGCTGCTCGAGGTCTTCCTCGGAGTAGAGGCGCGTGTTGCCGTCGGTGCGCGACGGCTTCAGCAGGCCTTCGCGCTCGTAGAGACGCAGCGTCTGCGGATGAATCTTGTACTTCTGCGAGACCGCGCTGATCATGTAGTACGCCTTGCCCCGCTCAGCCCGCTTCGCCATCGGTTACTCCGTGTCTCCGCGGCCCGGCGCCCGCACACTTTCGCCGTTGATGCGCCCGAACTCGCGCAGCAGCTCCTTCGAGCGCTCGTCCAGCACCGTCGGCAGCATCAACCGCACCTCGACGACGAGATCGCCGCGCCGGCCGTCGCGCGCGGACGCTGCGCCGCGCTCGCGCAGCCGGAACCGCTGTCCCGACTGGGTGCCAGGCGGCACGCGCAGGCGCGCCACGCCGCCGTCGGGCGCCGGCACGTCGATCCGCGTCCCGAGCGCCGCCTCATGGATCGCGATCGGCAGGACCATGTGCACGTCATCGCCGGCGCGGCGGAACACCGGATGCGCCGCCACATGGACGGCGATGTACAGATCGCCGGCCGGCGCCCCATGCAGGCCGGCGTTGCCGGTGCCGGGCACCCGCACCCGGTCGCCGTCGCCGATGCCTGGGGGAATCCGCACCTGGACCGTTTCGCTGCGCGTCTGCTGCCCGGCGCCGCCGCACCGCTCACACGCATGCGGCCGCTGGTGCCCCGTGCCCCCACAGGCGGCGCAGCTGCGCGCGAAGACCATGTGGCCGCGCACCGAGCGGACGCTGCCCGAGCCCTCGCAGGAAGGACAGGGACCGGGGCTCCCGCGGGTGCGGCCGCTGCCCGCGCACGCGCGGCATGTTTCGCGCCGCGTCACGGTGACGCCGCGGACGACGCCGGCGAACGCCTCGTCGAATCCAAGCGCGATCGTCTGGTGCAGGTCGGCGCCGCGCTCGGGCGAGGGACGGCGGGCGCCGTGCGCGGCGAGCACGTCCGCAAAGAGGTCGCCGAAGGTGGCCGAATGATCGACGCCCCGCATGGAGAAATCGAAGCCTTCGAACCCGCTGGCCCGGCGCCCCCCGCCGTCCTCGACGTCCAGGCCCGAGTCGTAGCGCGAGCGCCGCTGCGGATCGACGAGCGTTTCGTACGCCTCCACGATCTGGCGGAAGCGCGCCGCCGCCGTCCGGTCGCCGGGATTGATGTCGGGATGGTACCGCCGTGCCAGGCGGCGGTACGCCCGCTTGATGTCCAACTCGCTGGCGCCGTGGGCCAACCCGAGCACTACGTACAGGTCCATGGCCGGGGTCGAGACCTACTTCTTCTCCTCGTCCACGACTTCCGCGTCGATGACGTCGCCCTGCGTACCGCCCTCCGCAGCGCCGGGGGCGCCGGTGCCCGCCGCGCCCGGCTCGCCGCCTCCGGCCGCGGCGCCGCTCTGCTTGTAGAGCGCCTCGGCCGCGCGGTGCTGCGCCTGCGTCAGCTGTTCCATCGCACGGGCGATGGCGGCCGCGTCGTTGGCCGCGAGCGCGCTCTTGAGCGCTTCGATCGCCGACTCCACCGCCGCCTTGTCGCCGGCCGCGAGCTTGCCGCCCATGTCCTGCAGCATCTTTTCGGCCGCGTACACCGCCTGGTCGGCGCGGTTGCGCGTCTCGATCTCCTCGCGCCGCTTCTTGTCCTCCTCAACGTGCGACTCGGCGTCCTTCATCATCCGCTCAACCTCGTCCTTGTTGAGGCCGCTCGACGCGGTGATGGTAATCTTCTGCTCCTTGCCGGTGCCCATGTCCTTCGCGGACACGTTGACGATGCCGTTCGCGTCGATGTCGAAGGTCACCTCGACCTGCGGCACGCCGCGCGGCGCCGGCGGAATGCCGACGAGCTGGAAGCGGCCGAGGGTGCGGTTGTCGCGCGCCAGCGGCCGCTCCCCCTGCAGCACGTGCACCTCCACGCTCGTCTGGCTGTCGGCGGCCGTGGAGAAGATTTCGCTCTTGCGCGTCGGGATGGTGGTGTTGCGCGGAATCAGCGTCGTCATCACGCCGCCGAGCGTCTCGATGCCGAGCGACAGCGGCGTGACGTCGAGCAGCAGCAGGTCCTTGACCTCGCCGGCCAGCACGCCCGCCTGAATGCCCGCGCCCACCGCGACGACTTCGTCGGGATTCACCCCCTTGTGCGGCTCCTTGCCGCCGAACATGTCCTTGACGATCTGCTGCACGCGGGGGATGCGTGTCGAACC
>JACQZV010000135.1 GCA_016213695.1 Acidobacteriota bacterium
CGCAAGGCCCCGCGCACCCGCACACCCGCGCGCAAGCCGCCGCGCGTCCAGGCGACGCGCCCCGCGCGCACGGCCGGCAGCCGCCAGGCCCGCCCCGCCGGCCCCAGGCCCGCGGCCACCAGGCCGACAGCCGCCAGGCCCGCGAGCGTGGCGCGCAAGACGCCGGCGCTCGACCGCGAGCGCCGCGTCGTCCGCGACGATGATCTGCTGCCGTCGCCGCCCTCCTCGCTCGACCTCGATCGCTCCGCGTCGGCCGCGCGCACCGGCCGCCGCGAGCTGCACGAGAAGTTCGCGCAGCACACCGAGACGAGCCCCGCGATGACCGGCGGCGACGTCGACGCCGACTGGGAGTCGGCCTACGCGGTCGGCGACGAGGCGCCCGGCGGCGACAACCCGACGCCCGACCAGGACATCGTCGACGACATCGGCAAGGCGGTGGGCGTGCAGTACGAGGACAACGAAGAGCTGAAGGGCGAGGCGAAGATTGCCGAACGGGACCGGAAGCGGTGGGAGCTCGACCCGGCCTCGGCGGAGGACTACAAGGATCGATAGGCTTCGATCCTCTCCCTGACCAGCGTCATCACCTTATCGACCACGCGGTCGATCGGGATGCCGGTCGTATCGATGAGGACGGCATCGGCCGCGATGACGAGCGGCGAGACGGTCCGTGTCGTGTCCAGACGGTCGCGCGCCTCAATCGCCCGGGCGACCGCGGCCTGCCCCACGCGGTTGCCGGAATGGGCCGGGTCGCTGGCGCGCCGGCGGGCGCGCTCCTCGGGAGACGCATCCAGAAAAATCTTCACGTCGGCGCCTGGAAAGACCACGGTGCCGATGTCGCGCCCCTCCATGACCACGCCGCCGTTGCGCCCCATCCGGCGCTGAAGGGCGACGAGCACCTCGCGCACGCGCGGCAGCCGCGCCACCGACGCGGCCGCGGCGTCCATTTCGGGCGTGCGGATCGCCCGCGTGACATCGCAGCCGTCGATCGACACGATGCCGCCGCCGATGCGGACGTCGGCGCGCCGGGCGAGCTCGGCGACGGCGCTCTCGTCGTCGAGCGGGACGCCGTCCTCGATGGTCTTCCAGGCGATCGCGCGGTACATCGCGCCGGTGTCGACGTGCCGGTAGCCGAGCGTGCCGGCGAGCGTGCGCGCGATGGTGCCCTTGCCGGCGCCCGACGGGCCGTCGATCGCGATGATCAGGCGTTTACTCATTGAGCGAACCGCACAGGGCCGGGCGCAGAGGGCGTCGCCGCCTCCTGCGTCACCTTCTGCATGGCGGGTCTCAGTGTAACATCCGTTTTCATGCGTCTTGCGCGCGCCATCGCGCTGCTCGCGATCGCGCTGCTCGTCGCCTCGTTCGCGTACCTCGCGGCGCCGTACGCGCGCGCGGCATCGCTCTTCGTGCACGTCGGCCACCTCGGCGGCCGCCTCGAAGCGCTGGCCGACGCGAGCGCGCGCGCGGTCGCCGTCCTGCCACCGCATCAGGTGCCGACGCGGCAGGGCGCGGTGTCGGCGCAGTTCTACCGCCCCGACGGCCGCGTTCGCCGCTCGGCGCTGCTCATCCCGGGCGTCCACTCGATGGGGATTCACGAGCCGCGTCTCACCGCGCTGGCGCGCGACCTGGCCGGCAGCGGCATCCAGGTGATGGCGATGGCGCTGCCCGATCTGACGGGGTATCAGATCACGGCGCGCTCGGCCGACGTCATCGAGGACGCGACGGCGTGGATGGCGGCGCAGCCGGCGCTCGCGCCCGACGGCCGCGTCAGCCTCATCGGCATCAGCTTCGCCGGCGGTCTCTCGATTGTCGCGGCCGGGCGGCCGGCGATCCGCGACAAGGTCGCCGCCGTCGTCTCGTTCGGCGGGCACGGCGACCTCGGCCGCGTGCTCCACTACCTCGCCACCGGCGAGGCGGTGCCGGCGCCCGGCGTGAAGACCACTCCTCCGCACGATTACGGCGTCGCCGTGATCCTGTATGCCGCGGCCGACCGCATGGTGCCGCCGGCGCAGGTGGCGCCGCTGCGCGACGGCATCCGCACGTTCCTGCTGGCGTCGCAGCTGACGCTGGTGGACACGACCGAGGCCGACGCGACGTTCGCGAAGGCGCGCACGATGGTGAAGGATCTGCCGGAGCCGTCGGCGACGTATCTGCGGTACGTGAACGACCGCAACGTCAAAGCGCTCGGGCCGCTCCTCGTGCCGCACCTCGGCCTCGAGGCCGACCCGGCGGCCTCGCCCGAGCGGGCGCCGTCGGTGCCCGCCGCGCCGGTGTTCCTGCTGCACGGCGACGAGGACACCGTCATTCCGACGGCCGAATCGGTGGTGCTGGGACGCGACCTCCAGCGTAAAGGGGCCGAGGTACACCTGCTCATCAGCCCGATCATCACGCACGCGGAGCTGAACCGGTCGGCGGCGGCGATGGAGGTCTGGCGGCTCATCGCGTTCTGGGCGGACGTACTCCGGCGCTGATGCGTCAATCGACCGATCCCCTTTTCACCCTGAGCATTATTCAGCCTTCAGCAATCCCCCTTCCGCCATGCCCCTGAGACTCCAGAAGATTCTCGCCCAGGCGGGCATCGCGTCGCGCCGCGCCTCCGAGACGCTGATCGCCGAGGGGCGCGTGTCGGTGAACGGCGTCACCATCCGCGAGATGGGCACGAAAGCCGACCCGGCCGCCGACGACATCCGCGTGGACGGCCGCCGCGTCAAGGCGGAGCGCCTGCGGTACCTCCTGCTCAACAAGCCACCGGGCTACGTCAGTACCCGGTCCGATCCGCAGCGGCGGCCGACGGTCCTCGACCTGCTGCGCGGCGTGCGGGAGTACGTCTACCCGGTGGGCCGCCTCGATTACGACACCGAAGGGCTCCTGCTGCTCACCAACGACGGCGAGCTCGCGGCGCGGCTCACGCACCCGCGGCACGGCATCGAGCGCGTCTACGAGGCGCGCGTGGCGGGGATGCCCGATGACGCGGCGCTCGAGCGACTGCGGCGCGGCATTCCGCTCGACGGCCGGCGCACGCTGCCGGCCGATGTCGTGCTGCTCAACAGGGGCCGACCCGGCCCGGCGCACGCCGGGCCCCGCGGCCGGCGCGAGCGGGAGGCAGTCCTCGTGCTGACGATCCGCGAGGGGCGCAACCGCCAGGTGCGCCGGATGTGCGAGGCGGTCGGCCATCCGGTACGCGCGCTGCGGCGCGTGCGCATCGGGCCGCTCCAGGATCGGCGGCTGAAGACGGGGATGTGGCGCGATCTGACGGCCCTCGAGATCCGCGCCCTGCAGCGCGCCGGTACGTAGCACGGCCGGGGCAGGGATCGGGGGATCGGGGATCAGGGATCAGGGATCAGTACGTAGGGCGGACCCGCCGGCGCTTCACGGCTGCTCGTCGTCGAGCGGCAGCATCTCGTCGCGAGGCGTGAGCTCGGTCAGGCCCGCCGGCGGATCGAAGCCGAGCGCCTCGGCCATGTCCTCCACCTTCGGCAGGTCGGTCAGATCATTGAGCCCGAAGCGGATCAGGAATTCCCTGGTCGTCGCGTACAGGAACGGCCGGCCGACGACGTTCTTGCGGCCGACAATCTTGATCAGATGGCGCTCGAGCAGCGTCGAGAGGACGCCCGACGTATTGACGCCGCGGATCTCGGAGATCTCGACCGCCGTGATCGGCTGCTTGTAGGCGATGACGGCGAGCGTCTCCAGCGCCTGCACGGTGAGCTTCTGGGTCGAGTGCTCGTGGAACAGCCGCCGCACCCACTCGTGCAGGTCCGGCCGCGTCACGATCTGATACCCGCCGGCCACCTCGACGATCTGCAGGCCCGGCCGCTGGTCGTACTCGGCCCTGAGCGCGGCGACCGCCGCGGCGACGTCTTCCTTCGGCTCGTCGGCCAGCAGCCTGAACAGCAGCTTCGGGGTGATGGGCTCCGGCGAGGCGAAGATGAGCGCCTCGACGATCGCCTTCAGCTCGGCGGAGGCAGTGCCGGTCGTATCGGTCTCGTCCATGTGATCTCTCACGTGTTCTGCGGGTCGCCAATCGGATGCGGGGCGTCGGCCGGCCGCGCGCGCTTGTACACCCGGATCGCGCCGAAGCCGCCCGCCTGGAAGATCCGCACCAGCTTCAGGCGGATCATCTCGAGCAGCGCGAGAAACGTGACGATCATGAACGGCCGCGAGCCGTCGCCGTCGGCAAACAGGTCCTCAAACCCGCACGCCTCGGTCTCCGACAGGCGCCCCAGCACCTGCTGGATGCGATCCTCGATCGAGATCTGGTCGGGCGGCAGCACCATGGGCGGCCGCCGGCTGGCGCGCTCGAGCACGCCGCGGAACGCCGCCAGCAGGCTGAAGAGATCGACCTCGATCTCGGGCTCGTACGGCTCGCCGGCCGCGTCGACGACGCTGGCGTCGGCGCGCGGGAACTGGGCGCCGCGTAGCGTCTCGCGGTCGTGCAGCAGCCCGGCCGCCGCCTTGAACTTCTGGTGCTCCAGCAGCCGCCGCACCAGCGCCTCGCGCGGATCCTCCTCGAGCCCGCCATCCTCCTGCGCCGGGTCGGGGCGCGGCAGCAGCATGCGCGACTTGATGTGAATGAGCGTCGACGCCATCACCAGGAACTCCCCCGCCACGTCCAGGTTCAGCTCCTGCATCAGCTCGATGTACGCGAGGTACTGCTGCGTGATGAGCGCGATCGGAATGTCGCAGACGTTCACCTCGCTCCGGCGGATGAGGTGCAGCAGCAGATCGAGCGGCCCCTCGAACGCCGCGAGCGTGACGTGGTAGGCGTCGGGAGAGGATTCGAAGGCCGGATCCGGCATGGCAGCCTCAGTACTGCAGCTTCACCGCGTCACGCACGCGCGCCATCGTCCCGGCCGCGATCGCCCGCGCTTTCCTGGAGCCTTCCACCGCGATCTCGCGGACGCGGCCGGGCTGCGCCGCGATCGCCCGCCGCCGCTCGCGCATCGGGTCGAGCACGGCGTTCAACGCACGCGCGAGCGTCGTCTTCACCTCGACGTCGCCGACCGTCCCCGCACGGTACCGCGCCTTCAGATCGTCCACTTCGGCCGCGTCCGCGTTGAACGCGTCATGGTACATGAACACCGGGTTGCCTTCGACGGTGCCCGGTATGTCCGCGCGGATCCGCTTCGGGTCGGTGTACATCTGGCGCACCTTCTTCACAACGGTCGCCGCGTCGTCGGCCAGGTCGATCGTGTTGCCGTAGCTCTTGCTCATCGTCCGGGTGTCGAGCCCCGGCAGCCGCGGCACCGGCGTCAGCAGCGGCTGCGCCTCGACGAGCACCCCGCCGTAGAACTGGTTGAAGCGGCGCACGACCTCGCGCGACAGCTCCAGGTGCGGCACCTGGTCCTCGCCGACCGGCACGAAGCGGCCGTCGTACATCGCCACGTCCGCCGTCTGCAGCAGCGGATAGCCGAGAAACCCGAGCGTGGACAGGTCCCGGTCGGCGAGCTGCTCCTGCTGCTCCTTGTAGGTCGGCACGCGCTCGAGCCACGGAATCGGCACGACCATCGAGAGGAGCAGGAACAGCTCGGCGTGCTCGGGCACGAGCGACTGCACGAAGATCGTGCTCCGCTCCGGATCGACGCCGGCAGCCAGCCAGTCGGCCACGTTGTCGAGCGCGTAACCCGTCACCCCGCCCGTGCTGGCGTACTCGCTGGTGAGCGCGTGCCAGTCGGCCACGAAATAGAAGCAGTCGTACTGGTCCTGCAGCGAGACCCAGTTGCGGAGCGCCCCCACCAGGTGTCCGAGGTGCAACCGGCCCGTGGGCCGCATCCCGCTGACGACGCGGGGCCTCAGAGCAGCCATGACAGCAGGACCCGCGCGGGCGGCGAGATGACCGACGACAGCAGGCCGGTCAGCATCAGGCCGTACAGGATGAGGAACCCGTACGGCCGAAGCCGATCGTACGCGTTGGCGAGCGGTCCGGTGAGCAGGCCGGCCAGGACGTTCCCGCCGTCGAGCGGCGGCACCGGCACCATGTTGAAGACCGCGAGCAGCACGTTGATATAGACGGCCAGCCGCAGCAGCGGCTCGATCCGGTTGACCACCGAGATGGCAATCAGATCGCCGGTCGCGTCAACCGGCGCCACGACCCGCAGCGCCACGGCGGCCACGAGCGCCAGCACCAGATTGCTTGCCGGGCCGGCGGCGGCAATCACCATGAACTTCTGCCGCCAGTTCGGGCGCAGCGCGCCCGGGTTGACCGGCACCGGCTTGGCCCAGCCGATGATCGGCAGGTTCGTCGCCATCGCGATGAGCGGAAACAGAATCGTGCCGATCGGATCGACGTGCGCCGCCGGGTTCAGCGTCAGGCGGCCCAGCATGCGCGCCGTCGAGTCGCCGAGCCGATCGGCGGACCAGGCGTGCGCCGCTTCATGGACGGTGAGGGACACCAGGAGGACGAGGAATCCCGCCAGCAGCTGCGTGAGATCGATGTTCGGCAACGACTCGACAGCGTACCACGAACCACGAACGTCACGAACGGGATGTCCCGTGGATTCGCGTGCGTCGTGCCGTCGTGGTTATGGGACCTGCGTCGTGAGCGGCTTGCCCTTCTCCACCACGAAGCTCGCGATCGCCCTGACCGCCGTCTTGCCCCGGTTGATCCCTTCGTGCACGGCGCCGGCGTCGACCGACACCGTCTCGCCCGCCTTGTAGGTCGTCGCGGGCCGGCCGGCGTGGTCGAGCGTCAGCTCGCCGTCGAGCACGTGCACGATCGCGGTTCCCGGGTGCGTGTGGCGCCCTTCGCGTCCGCCCGCAGGAATCGTCACCGCCACCATGACGTTCTGGTAGCCGGGCGCGGCGGTGTCCTGCTGCAGCAGCACCTTGCGCTCGACGGCTGGCTGTTGCGCGGCCACGAGCGACCACGCGGCGGCCGCGAGCACGGTGCCGAACACGAAGCGCCGGGTCCGCGACGCCCGGACCGCGCGCGCCGCGGGACCCGGCCTACGTACGAAGCTCAGAATCGTCAGCATGGCGAGAGGATACACCAGCCTGAAGCCTGAGGCCTGCCTGACTACAGCCGCCCGATCGGGAACTTCCCGAAAATCCTGGCGACCGAGTCGCCGATCTGGCGCTCCAGCCACTGCTGGTTGTCGATGGTGCCCTCGATGCTCCGCTCGGCCCAGCCCCGCCAGACGAGGCGGTTGGTCCGGGCGTCGACGAGATCGAGCGTCAGCGTGCCGGCATCGAACACCGCCGGTCCACACAGGTCGCAGCTGCCGTACCGCTCGTCGGCGCCGCCGACGTCGACCTGCTGCGTGACGCTGGCGTGATAGTGCACGACCAGGTCCGGCGGACCCGGCTGCACTTTTTCGAGACCGCGGGCGGTCAGTGCCTTCTCGACGGCTGCCTGCACGCTCGCCTGAAAGAACTCGTTGTTGTCGAGGCGCGGATCGCCGGTCGCCAGCTGCTCGACCGGCGCCCACGTGTAGGTCCGGTAGTCGGCGAAGTCGACGCCACGCTGGACGTAGGCGTTCACGCGAATGCCGGCGCAGGCGGCGGCCCCCGCCGCAAGCGCCAGGGCGCCGGCCACCGCCACCAGTCGTGACGAACGCATCACTCTCCTCCTGTCTGCGCCGGCTGTGGGCGCACGGGCGCCGCGGGTCCGGCCGGATACCGCGCCAGCATCCCGCCGACCGCCGCGTTGATGTCCCGCTCCAGCCGGTCGCTGTTGTCGAGCGTGTCCAGGAAGTTGTTCCGCGCCCAGCCGCGCCAGACGAGCCGGTTCGTACGGGCATCGACCAGGTCGAGCACGAGCGTCGCGGTTTCGACCTCGACCACGCGCACACGGCAGTCGTCATCAAAACAGTAACCGTGCTCGCGATCGAGCCGGTTCACGTCAAGCCGCTGGCTGACGCTGGCGTGGTAGTGGATGAGAAGATCCGGCGTGCCCGAGGAGGCGGCCGTCAGCCCCCTGGCCGCCAGCCCGCGCTCGACCGCGCCCAGGACATGGTCCTGGAAGAAGGGATCCTTGTCGAGACGCGGGTCGCCGGTCGGCAGCGCGTCCGCCGGGCCCCAGCCGAAGGTATGGTAGCGCGCGAAATCAGCCTCCGGCAGCACGTGCGAACTGATGTTCATCGTCGCGCACGCCGCGGGAACAAATACAAGAGCCGCGAGAAGCATTCCCCGTCCGAGTCGTCGCATGGGCTGTTCCTCGCAGGAACAGTCTGCGAAAACGGTGCCGCCGCGCCCGGGGGCATCCCCAGACGGGACGCGGCCGGCCGCGGGAGCCTCCGGCGGGCATTTTTCGGCTCTGCCGGGAACTTTCCGCCCCTGACGCTAGAAGAAGCGCTCGCCGACGATGATCGTGTCGCCCGGCCCGACGGAGCCGTCCGGTGAGGCCCGGAACGACCGGTGCCCGCCGTCAACGTTGCGGACAATCGTGATGCGCGAGGTGGATCCGCGGCCGGTCAGGCCCCCGGCAAGCGACAGCGCCTGAAGCACCGTCGCGTCCCTGGGCCGCGGATAGGCGCCGGGGTTCTTCACCTGGCCGAACACGAACATCTGCTCGGCACGCAGCACGAAGATGGTGTCGCCGCCGCGCAGCATCAGATCGGGGATCGCCTGCGCATGCTCCAGGTCCTGGATGAACAGGCGCAGCACCTCGCGGTCGCCGCGCGCCACGACGACCTCGCCGCTGGCGGTCGGCAGCGTCGAGCCGGCCCGCGCCAGCGCCTCGACAACCGGTATGCCCGCCGACACCGCGTAGACGCCGGGGCGGCGCACCTCGCCGAGGACGACGACGCGCTGGCTCCCGTAGGTGCCCACCGAGATCACGATCTGGGGGTTCATGAAGAACCCATCCTCGCGCAACCGCTCCTTCAGCGCGGCCTCGAACGCGGGACCGGTCAGCCCGGCGGCGTGCATGCGGCCCACGTACGGGAATGTGAACGTGCCGTCTGCCTCGACGGCAAAGCGGCCGGAGAGATCGGGCTGATCGTACATCGTGATGACGAGCACGTCCTGCGGGCCGATCAGATAACCGCCCTGCCCTGCGCGCGCCGGGGCAGCCGCCACCACCAGCATCAAGGCGAGGAGCAGGAACGGGTGCAGACGAGGGAGTCTTGCCGTCATGCGTACCAGTATCGAGTTGCACATGTGATAGTGTCTAATGCATTATTAGTCTCATTGTGATAGTTAATGGCTATTGATTCCCCGCCCGTGCTGCCCGTGTCGCTGCGACAGCTGCAATATCTCGTGGCCGTGGCCGACAGCGGGAGCTTCCGGCGCGCCGCCGACGCCTGCCACGTGGCGCAACCGTCGCTCAGCGCGCAGGTTGCCCAGGCGGAGGCCCAGTTGGGCCTCCGGCTGTTCGAGCGCGACCGCCGGGGCGTGCGGCTGACGCCGGGCGGTCAAGCGCTTGTCGAGCAGGCGCGGCGGGTGCTCGTGGCCGCGGGCGACCTGAAGAATCTCGCGCAGCACTTCCTCGACCCGTTCCGCGGGACCTTGCGGCTCGGGGTGATCCCCACCGTGGGCCCGTACCTGCTTCCCGACGTCGCTCCGGCACTGACGCGCGCGTTTCCGGATCTGACCGTCGTCTGGAGCGAGGACCGTACGTCACGGCTCGTTCAGCAGATCGAGGACGGCGCGCTCGACAGCGCGCTCCTGGCGCTCGAAGCCGACCTCGGCGCGTGCGAGTACACCGTGCTCGGCCGCGAGCCGTTCGTGCTGGCCGCCGCGCCCGGACATCCGCTGATGACGCGCCGGGGCCCCGCCACCCTCGACGATCTGCACGGGGCGCCGCTCCTCCTGCTCGAGGACGGCCACTGTTTCCGGGATCAGGTGTACAGCCTGTGTGCGCCGAGCGGAGCGACGCAGATGAGCCTGCGGGCGACGAGCCTCTCGACGCTCACGCAGATGGTCGGCGGCGGCGTCGGCGTGACGCTGCTGCCGGCGCTGGCCGTCCCCGTGGAGAACCGGCGCGGGCAGCTCGCCATCCGCCGGTTCGCGCCGCCGGTGCCCGGGCGCACGCTGGTGCTCGCCTGGCGCCGCGGGGCGGCGCTGCGGGCGGCGCTCACCCAGGTGGCCGACGCGATGCGGAAGGCGTTTCCCAAGACGAGGCACTAGACGCCGGCGGGCCTGCGCGACAGCGACACGAAGGACACGAACAGATCCCGCTCGGACGCGTGCGGGTCGTGGCGTTCGTCGCTAACCGGCCCGCTCCTGAATACCCTCGAGGTACCGCACGATGGCGTCGATGCGCGCCTTCACGGCGGCGGCCGCATCGCTCCCTCCCGGCCGCGCCCCGAACACCTGCCCCCAGATCGGCATGTCGCGGTCGCCGTGGGCCGGCACGTCGCGGCCGTCGATGATGCGGTACACGCGCTCCCGCGGGAACATCCCGCCGTTGCGCGCGGCAAACTGCGTCAGGTCCGGCGGGCCGCGGCGCAGCCGGCCCGCCTCCGGCCCGTGGCCGCGCGCGTCGGCGCCATGGCAGCCTGCGCAATGCGCCCGGAACAGGCGACTCCCCTCGTCGTCTCCCGCCGTGGACGACCGCTGCAGCGTCTCGATGTAGCCGACGAGGTTGGCGATGCGCTCGCGGACGCGCGCGTCGGATTCGAACGCGCGGAACATCGGTCCCCACACCGGCATCTCGATCGTGCCATGCGCCGGCAACGGGCGGCCGGTGCCCGTGATGAAATCGCGGACGCGGTCGCGCGGAAACGCGCCGTTGTTGCGGCGCGCCACGAGCGTGAGGTCGGCCGGACGGGTGCGCAGCTCGGCGGCCACGGGGCCGCCGCCGCGGCCGTCGCTGCCGTGGCAGCCGGCGCAATAGCGTTCGAAGGAATCGCGCCCCGCCAGCGAGTCGATGAGCACCGGGGGTGACTGGGTGAGGAGCGTCGCGCCTAGCGCGCACGCCATCAGGAGCGTCATGACACGCGCCTACCTCAACAACCGTGCCGGGGCCTGTACGTGCTGCGGCGCAGAGTCGCCCAACGCCGCCCATGCCGCCCTGTGGGGAATATGCGCGGCGCCCCCGGAAAAATCCGCGCGGCGATCGACTGTCCGGGCGGCGCGCCTCGCCGCGCGCCAGCGCCGCGCGCGGCAGACCTGCCACCGACTGGTACGGTGTGTGCGTGCTCACCGGCCGGAGCAGTGCCTGTGCCAGCCCCCATCGTCGTGCCGACCGACTTCAGCCCGCCGTCGCTCGCGGCGCTGGCGTTCGCCCGCGCGCTCGCCCCCGCGCTCGGCGCCCCGCTGCACCTGCTGCACCTGGTCGCCACGAGCAGCCGGCGCCCGCCCCGTGGCGATGTGCGGCCCATCGCCGCGGCGGCGCGGCGGCGCCTGCAGGACGCGCTCGGGGGCGAGGGATGCACGCCGCACGCGCTGCCGGTCGTCGCGCACGGGGACGAGACGGCGGAGGCCATCACCGAATACGCGCGGTCGTCGGGTGCCGGCCTGATCGTCATGCGGACCCACGGGCGCAGCGGCGTGGCGCCCCTGCTGATGGGGAGCGTCGCCGAGAAGGTGGTCCGGACGGCCGGCTGTCCGGTCCTGACGATCCACAGAACGGCGCCGGCGCCGGCGGTCCGGTTCCGCCGGATCCTGGTGGCCACCGACTTCAGCGCCCCGTCGGACGCGGCGCTCGACTGCGCCCGCGCTCTCGCGGCGCCGCTCGGCGCGCCGCTGCACCTGCTGCACGTGCTGGAGGACACGCGCGTCGGCGACGGCATGGGACCAGACGTGTTCGTCGCCGAGTCGCCGGAGGGACGCAGCGCGCGCCTGCGGGAGGCGCGCGTCCAGCTCGCGCACCGTGTGACCGACGACGACCGCGCCCGGCTGCGCACCACGGCCGAAGTGATCTACGGCGCCTCGGCCCGCAGCATCGCCGACTATGCCGCCGACAACGAATTCGACCTGATCGTCATGGGGACGCACGGGCGGACCGGCCTGGCGCACCTGCTCGTCGGCAGCGTGACCGAGCAGGTGATCCGCACCGCCGCGTGCCCGGTGCTCGCGACGCGGCACGCCTGGCCCGGGGGCGGGGTGGCACACCCGGCGCACGCGGCGGCAGGGGCGGCCGCGTGAGTCGCGGGGTGCTAGCTGCCTTTCGTGGCCTGGAGGCCGAATTTGTCGATGCGGTACCGCACCTGGTCGCGATTGAGGCCGAGCAGCTGGGCGGCCTGTGTTTGATTGCCGCCGGCCCGGTCGAGCGCCTGGAGGAGCAGCTGCCGCTCGACCTCCTCGAGGCTCACCCCGTCGGCGGGCAGCTTGAACTGCGCCGGCACGACCGTGCGGGTGAGCGTGGTGAAGTCGTCCGGTTCGAGCCACTCGCGGTCGATGAGGAGCATGGCCCGCTCGATGGCGTTGCGCAGTTCGCGGACGTTGCCGGGCCACTGGTACTGTTCGAGCGCGCGGGCGGCAGCCGGCGCGAGCCCGCGCACGCGCTTGCGGAACTCCCTGTTGAAGCGGTCGATGTAGAAGGCGGCGAGCTGCGGCACGTCCCCCCGCCGCGCGCGGAGCGGCGGCAGCAGGATGGGCATGACCTGGAGGCGGTAGAACAGGTCCTCGCGGAACGTCCCGGCCGCCACGTCCGCCTCGAGCTGGCGGTTGGTCGCGGCGATGACGCGCACGTCGACCTTCAGGTCGGCGAGGCCGCCGACGCGCTTGAACGTCTTCTCCTCGAGGAACCGCAGCAGCTTGGCCTGCAGCCCCGGCGTCATCTCCCCGATCTCGTCGAGGAACGCGGTGCCGCCGTCGGCCGTCTCGAACAGGCCCCGCTTCTGCTGGCGTGCGTCGGTGAAGGCGCCGCGTTCGTGGCCGAACAGCTCGCTCTCGAGCAGTTGCTCGGGGAGCGCCGAGCAGGTGATGTTGACGAAGGCGCGCGCGGCGCGGTCGCTGTTGTAGTGGATGGCCTTGGCGGCCAGGTCCTTGCCGGTGCCGGTCTCGCCGGTGAGGAGCACCGTCGACGCGCGGCTCGCGGCCACGCGCGCGAGGAGCGCCTTGATCTCCTGCATGGCGGGCGATTCGCCGATGATCGCGTCGAACCCATACTCACGCCCCTGGCTGGTGCGCAGCGCGCGGACTTCGCGCCGCAGCTGGCTCGTCTCGAGCGCCTTCTCGACGAGCAGCGCCACCTCGTCCAGGTTGAACGGTTTGTTGACGTAGTGAAACGCGCCGAGCTTCATGGCCTCGACGGCGCTCTCGATCGTCGAGTAGGCGGTCATCAGGATGACCGGCGTGTCGGGCGACTGCTCCCGGATCCGCCGCAGAACGGTTATCCCGTCGGCGTCCGGGAGGCGGAAGTCGAGCAGCACGAGGTCGACCTCCGGGGTCAGCGCGGCGATGGCGTCGGCGGCGGTGCCCGCCTCGAGGAGGCTGTAGCCCTCGCTGGCTAGCCGCTCGCGGAGCGACCAGCGCAGCAGGGCTTCGTCATCGACAATGAGCACAGTGGGCGGAGACACAAGCCCCAGTATAGCGGCGGCCACCGGGGCCGTTCCAACGGCCGCCGTCGAGCGGTCGCGCAACGGCCTGGTGCACGCGGTGGCCATCGTCGCCGGCGCGGCGATCTTTGTCGTCGACCTGCAGCAGCCACTCGCCTACGACGTCGGCATCCTGTACGTCCTGGTGATCCTGCTCGGCCTGTGGACCACCTGGCAGGCGTATCCGATCGTGGCCGCGGTGCTGGCGACGACGCTCTTCATCATCGACGCGGCGGCGGGGTGGGGACCGGGGGCGCCGCCGTCCATCTTCGTGAATCGGCCCTTGATGGCGCTGGTGTTCGTCGCCGCCGCGACGCTCGTGATGCACTTCAAACGCCTCGAGCGCCGGTGGTCCACCAACGTGCAGCAGCTGGCCGACATCAAGCGCGCGATCGACCACGCGGCGATTGTCGCAACGACCGACGTCAGCGGGCGGATCACCTACGTCAACGACAAGTTCTGCGAGATCTCGAAGTACCCGCGCGAGGAGCTCCTCGGACAGGACCACCGGCTCATCAATTCGGGCTACCACTCGAAGGCGTTCATGCGCGATCTGTGGCGCACGATCGGGCGGGGCCGCGTCTGGCACGGCGAGATCCGCAACCGCGCCAGGGACGGGATGCTGTACTGGGTGGATACGACGATCGTGCCGTTCCTCGACGTGCGCGGGAAGCCGTATCAGTACATCGCGATCCGGGCCGACATCACGGCCCGCAAGGCGGCGGAGGACCGGCTGGCGCAGCAGGCCGCGCTCGCCCGACTGGGCCAGATGGCCGCGGTGGTGGCGCACGAGGTGCGCAATCCGCTGGCGGGCATCAAGGGGGCGATCCAGGTGCTCCTGTCGCGCCGGGCGGCGCGCGACCCCGACGCGCCGGTGATGCGCGACGTGGTCGCGCGCATCGATGCGCTCGGCGACCTGATCAACGACCTCATGGTCTTCGCGCGGCCGCGGCCGCCCCGGCCGAGCACGTTCGACATCCGGCCGCTGCTGCTCGACGCGAGTGCGACGCTGCGGCGCGATCCGGCCGGCGAGGCCATCGAGGTCACCATCGAGGGCCCCGACGTGTCCCTGACCGCCGACGCCGACATGATCCGGGC
>JACQZV010000134.1 GCA_016213695.1 Acidobacteriota bacterium
TCGATCCAAGTCTGGCGCGTGGCCTCTCGTACTACACCGGCGCCATCATGGAGGTGAACGTGGCCGACCTGGCCGGCAGCCTCGGCGGCGGCGGCCGGTACGACAATCTGATCGGGATGTTCTCGGGGCAGCAGATTCCGGCGTGCGGGTTCTCGCTCGGATTGGAACGCATTCTCGTGGTGATGGGCGAGCGCGGCATGTTCCCGTCGTCGCTGGCGGCGTCGCCGGCCGACGTCATGGTGGCGATCTTCGACGCGTCAGGCGCGGCACACGCCCTGCGGCTGGCCGACCAGCTGCGGCGGTCGGGGCTGCGCGTCCTGGTATATCCGGACGCGGACAAGATCGGCAGGCAGATCAAGTACGCTGACGGGCAGGGCATTCCGTTCGTGGCCCTTCTGGGCGGGGACGAAATCACGGCAGGGACGGTGACGGTGAAGAATCTGGCGGCGCAGACTCAGCAGACCTGGACGCAGGCGGAGGCGGGGCCGAACATTCGCGAGGCGTTGGCGCAGCGTGGCTGAACCGTTGGGCGATTTCACGCGCACGCATACGTGCGGCGCGCTGCGGCTCGACGATGTCGGCGCCGACGTGGTGCTGCTCGGCTGGGTCCACCGCGTACGCGACCTGGGCGGCGTGCTCTTCATCGACGTCCGCGATCGCGGCGGCGTCACGCAGGTGGTCTTCGACAAAGACGACCCCGCGCTGATGGCCAAGGCGAAGCGGCTGCGGTCGGAGTTCGTCATTGGCCTCGCCGGGTGCGTGCGCCGCCGATCGCCGGACACCATCAACTCGAAGCTGCCCACCGGCGAGGTCGAGGTGGTGGTTCGCCGGCTCGCGCTGCTCAACGAAGCGAAAACCCCCCCCTTCCCGATTGCCGACGATGCGCCGGTGTCGGAGGATGTGCGGCTGAAGTACCGCTATCTCGACCTCCGGCGGCCGGGGCTCCAGGGCAACATCGGTCTGCGGCACCGCGTGACGATGGCCATCCGCCGGTACTTCGATGCCAACGGCTTCTGGGAGATCGAGACGCCGATTCTCACCAAGTCGACGCCGGAAGGCGCGCGTGACTATCTCGTGCCGAGCCGCGTCCATCCGGGCGAGTTCTACGCGCTGCCGCAGTCGCCGCAGCTCTTCAAGCAGATCCTGATGATCGGCGGCGTCGATCGCTACATGCAGATCTGCCGGTGTTTTCGCGACGAAGACCTGCGCGCCGACCGGCAGCCCGAGTTCACGCAGGTGGACGTGGAGATGTCGTTCGCGCGGCCGGACACGATTTTCGGGATCATCGAGCCGCTGATGCACGACATCTTCGCGGTGGTCGGCCGGGAGATTCGCACGCCGTTTCTCCGGATGCCGTACGCCGAGGCGATCGCGCGGTACGGGTCCGACAAGCCCGACCTTCGCTGCGGGATGGCCATCCGGGATCTGCGGGACGTGTTCCGGGAGTCGCCGTTCCGTGTCTTCAAGGAGATTGTCGGCAGCGGCGGCACCGTGCGCGGGTTCGTCGTGAAGGACGCCGGCGGCTACTCGAGGAGCGAGGTGGACGGCATCGTCGATCAGGCCAAGCAGCTCGGCGCGGCCGGGCTCGTGTGGGCCCGACGGGCCGGGGACGGCACCATCACCAGCTCGATCATGAAGGCGCTCGGCGAGGCGGGCGTGCGGCAGCTGCTCGAGGCGGCCGAAACCGGGCCGGGCGAGCTGCTGCTCGTGTCGGCGGGCGAACCCGACGCGACATCGAAGCTGCTCGGGCAGCTCCGGCTCAACCTGGCCAGGCAGAAAGGCCTGCTCAACCCGGACGAGTCTGCGTTTGCCTGGGTCGTGGACTTTCCCCTGCTGGAATGGGACGGGGAGGAGCGGCGCTACGTCTCGATGCACCATCCGTTCACCGCGCCGCACGACGACGACCGCGACCGCCTCGACACCGACCCGGCGCGGGTGCGCGCCGTGGCCTACGATCTCGTGCTGAACGGGAGCGAAATCGGCGGGGGCAGCATCCGTATTCACGACGCCGACCTGCAGCGCCGCATCTTCTCGCTGCTCAACATCAGCCCCGAGGAGGCGAAGCTGCGGTTCGGGTTCTTCCTCGACGCGCTCGAGTACGGCACGCCGCCGCACGGCGGCATCGCGCTCGGCCTGGACCGGATCTGCACGATTCTCTCCGGCGAGGACTCCATTCGCGACGTGATTGCGTTTCCCAAGACCGCCACCGCCGTGGATCTGATGTCGGACGCGCCGTCGCCGGTCGATGCCAAGCAACTCAGGGAGCTGCACCTACTGACACAGAAATGAGAAAGATTGTCCTGCCCGAACACGGCATCGAGACCCTGTACGGGGCGCACGATGCCAATCTGAAGCACATCGAGTCGCTGCTCCACGTCGACATCCGCACCCAGGGATCCGAACTGACGGTCGAAGGCACCGCCGCCGGCGAGCAGCGCGCGCAGCAGATCTTCGACCAGCTCCGGGCGCTGATGGACGAGGGCTATACGCTCGACAACGGTGACGTGAAGACCGCGGCAGAGCTGGTGGCCGGGAACGCGGAGGTCGATCTCCGGGACTACTTCGGCCGGGCCCGCCAGCGTCAGGTGACGCGCCGGCGCGTCAATCCGAAGAGCGTCAACCAGCGGAAGTACCTCGAGGCCATCGACCAGTTCGACATCGTGTTCGGCGTCGGTCCCGCCGGGACGGGCAAGACGTACCTCGCGATGGCGCAGGCCGTGAGCGCGCTGGTGAACAAGAAAGTCAGCCGCATCGTGCTGGCGCGGCCGGCGGTCGAGGCGGGGGAGAAGCTGGGTTTTCTGCCCGGCGATCTGCAGGAGAAGGTGAATCCCTACCTCCGGCCGCTCTACGACGCGCTGTTCGACCTGATGGAGGCCGAACGGGCGACGCGGTTGCTCGAGCGCGGCGTGATCGAGGTGGCGCCGCTGGCGTTCATGCGCGGCCGCACGCTGAACGACGCGTTCGTCATCCTCGACGAGGCGCAGAACACGACGTCGGAGCAGATGAAGATGTTCCTGACGCGGCTCGGGTTCGGGTCGAAGGCGGTGGTGACGGGCGACATCACGCAGATCGACCTGCCGAACGCGCGCCTGTCGGGGCTGGTGGAGGCGCTCAAGATCGTCCGCGACGTCGACGGGATCGGCTTCGTCTACTTCGACGACAAGGACGTCGTGCGGCACAAGCTGGTGCAGCAGATCGTCAAGGCCTACGAGGCGTTCTCGAACGGCTCGCGCTCGAATGGCTGACCACCCGGCCCGGCGTCTGGCTGTCGACGTCGTCGGCACGCCGACGATGCGCGCGCCGGGCCTGGCGCGCTGGCTGGAATCGGTGGCACCCGCGAGGGTGCGCGGGGTCGTCACGGTCGCGATCGTGCCCGACGCCCGCGTCCGCGCCCTCAACCGCCGGTACCGGCGCACGGATCGGGCCACCGACGTGCTGTCGTTTCCGGGCGGGGAACCCGGCGCGCTCGGCGACATCGTCATCGCGGCCGGCGTGGCCCGGCGCCAGGCGCGGGGCGCCGGCCATGCCCTGCGGACCGAGTTGCGCATCCTGGCGCTGCATGGGCTGCTGCACCTTCTTGGCTATGATCACGAGCGCGACGCCGGCCGGATGGCGCGCGTCGAGGCCAGGCTCCGGAGGCGGGGCGGGCTGCGGGAAGGCCTGATCGAGAGACACCGGTGACTCCGCTTGCGTTGTTCCTGCTCGCGTGCACGACGGTGTTCCTCGGGTCGGTGCAGGCGGCCTTTACCGCGCTGATGCGGCTGTCGCTCCGCCTCATGGCGGAGCGGGGCGGCCGCGGCGACCGCCTGGGGCGCTACCTGGACGATCCCCGGCAGCTCTTCATCCCGATCCGCATCCTCATCGGCCTCTGTACGGTTGTCGCGGGCGTGCTGATCGCACGCGTGAGCACCGTGAACAGCACGCGGTCGGTGGTCGCGTTCTTCGTTTCGCTGGTCGCGTTCGTGGTGGTCTGCGAGCATCTGGTGCCGATGCTCGTGGCTCGCCGCGACGCCGAGCAGGTGCTCGACTTCCTGCTGCCGGCGTTCGATCCGATCGCGCGGGCGCTCCGTCCCGTGACGCGGCTGCTCGTCGGCCTCACCGATGGACGGGCCGACAGGGAGGCGCCAGTCGTCGCCGCGGATGCCGGTGCGGGCGCCGGGGCGCCGGTCGCCGCGGAGGAGCCGGGCGGCGAGGGAACGATGTCGGAGGAGGAAGGGCGCGAGCTGCTGCAATCGATCGTCGATTTCACCGAGACGGTCGTTCGCGAGGTGATGACGCCGCGACCGGACATCATCGCGATCCGGGCTGACGCCACGCTTACCGATCTGCGCGTGCTGTTCCGCGAAGAGCAGTACTCGCGCATTCCGGTGTACCGCAAGGACCTCGACAACATCGTCGGCATCGTGTTCGTGAAGGATCTGGTCGCGCTGCCGCCGGGGGCCGAGCCGCCGCTCACGACGCTGATGCGGTCGGCCTACATGGTGCCGGAGAGCAAGCGCGTGTCGGAGCTGCTGAAAGAGATGCAGCGCCGCCAGTTGCAGATGGCGATCGTGGTCGACGAGTACGGCGGCACGGCGGGCCTGGTCACGGTGGAAGACCTGCTCGAGGAGATCGTCGGCGAGATCAGGGACGAGTACGACGTCGAGAGCGAGACGGTCGTCGACGAAGGTGGCGGGGTGCTCGTCTTCAGCGGCAAGGTCAGCGTGGACGAGGTGCGGGACCGCCTCGGGGTGGAGATCGAGCGCGAGGGATTCGAAACGGTGGGCGGGTTTCTGCTGTCGCACCTCGGGCGCATGCCGTATGTGGGCGAGACGTTCGACGTTGAGGGCCTGGCGGTGGAGGTGCTGGAGGTGGAGCGGAGGCGTATCACGAAAGTACGCGTGCGGCGTTGCGCCGATGTGGCGGGTCCGACGGGCTGACGTCCATGATGCACCCCGCCGTCCGGATCGGTCACGTGCACCTGAAGGTCGCCGATCTCGACCGCGCGCTGCGGTTCTACTGCGGCGTGCTGGGATTCGAGTTGATGCAGCGGTTCGGCCCGGGCGCCGCGTTCATTTCAGCCGGCGGCTATCACCACCACATCGGGCTGAACACGTGGGAGAGCCTCGGGGGAGCGCCGCCGGCGCCCGGCGCCACCGGGCTCTACCATCTGGCCATCCTGTACCCGACGCGGTCGGAGCTTGCCGACGCGCTCGGGCGGGTGGTCGAGGCCGGCATCGCCCTCGACGGCGCTGCGGACCACGGGGTCAGCGAGGCGGTGTACCTGCGGGATCCGGACCAGAACGGCGTCGAGCTGTACTGGGATCGTCCCGCGGAGACGTGGCCGCGGACGGCGGAGGGGCGGATTGCGATGTACACGCGCCGCCTCGACCTCGAAGGCCTCCTGCGCGAGCGCGGCGTCGCCTCGCGCCCCCGCGCTGTCGACTCGGGCCCGCGCGACCTATGTTGGTCGCGGCGGCTGACACCGTATGAAATCAGGCTTCGTGTCGTTCATCGGCCGCCCGAACGCCGGCAAGTCGACGCTGCTCAACCGCATCGTCGGCCACAGGCTGGCGATCGTCTCCGACAAGCCGCAGACGACGCGCACGCGCATTGCCGGCGTGAAGAACTACCCGGACGGTCAGGTGGTGTTCCTCGACACGCCCGGCGTGCACAAGCCGATGCACCGGATGAACGTACGGATGGTGGATCTGGCGATCGAGTCGATGCGCAACGTCGACCTGCTGACGCTCATTGTCGACGTGTCGGTCGCGGAGGGCCCGGGCGACCGCTTCCTGCTCGAGCTGGTCAAGGGCGTCCCGACGCCGGCGATCCTCGCGCTGAATAAGGTGGATCTCATTGCGAAGGCGAGGCTGCTGCCGATCCTCGATCGGTACCGGCAGGCGCATGCATTCGTCGAGTACGTGCCCATATCCGCGCTGGACGGCACCAACGTCGACGTGCTCGAGACGCTGTGTCTGCGGCATCTGCCGGACGGCGAGCCGCTGTATCCGGCCGATTACGTGACCGATCAGCCGGAACGCTTTGTGGTGGCGGAGATGGTGCGCGAGCAGGTGCTGCAGCGCACGCGCGACGAGCTGCCGTTCTCAACCGCGGTGACGGTCGACAGCTTCGAGGAGCCGGAAGGAAAAGCAGGCGCGAGTATCTACTGCACGATTGTCGTCGAGCGCGAGTCGCAGAAGCCGATCGTGATCGGCCGGGGCGGAGCGATGATCAAGCAGATCGGCACTGCCGCGCGCGCGGAGCTGGAGCGCTTCTTCGGCGCCCGTGTGTATCTCGACCTCCGCGTGAAGGTTCGATCGGAGTGGCGCGACGACGAGCGCGTCCTCGACGAGATGGGACTCGACAGGGCGGCACAAGGGACAGGGCATCAGTCACAAGGCACAGGTCACAAGGCGCGAACCCGGAGGCGCGGACTGTGATCGGCGGCGCTGCTTCGCACGCCTATCGGATCATGTAGGCCACCACGCCGAGCGTGATCCCCACGTGGCCGATCCAGAACAGGAACGACCACTTGAGCCACTCGACGCGCAGGGACGCCATCTCCTGCCGGAGCACCCCAAACCCTTGATGCATCTCGACGCGAACGCCCGCAATCTCTTCGACCAGGCGCCGCTCGAAGCGGTCAGACGCGAGCTGATGAGAGAGACCAAACATCTCAACCAGACCTTCCGAGCCGTCGTCGCCGAGTTTTCGGCGCACCGGGGCCGGAACCACCAGCGCTTCCATACACACCTCCTCGCTGTGGCACCCGACCTCCGGACGACGATGCCATCGTCGTCAAATGACTGTCAATAGCCCAGTTTCGCGTGCTAGATTTAGCTGTTTACACGTGCCAGACGGACCTCCAGCATGGCGGCGCAGCGAAGAATCGATCTCGTCCTCGACTCGGTCAAGCGACTGCTGCGCATCGGTGCGACCGCTAACCTGCTGAACCTGCTGCAGAAGCAGCATCCCGCCGACCTCGCCCAGATTTTCGGCGAGCTGCCCGACCGCGACAAAGAGGCGACCTTCAGCGTCCTGGCGGAGCGCAACGGCCGCCTGGCCATGGAGGCGGTGTCGGAGCTTGGTCCCGAGGCCGGGGCCGCGCTGCTGGCGACCCGGTCGGCCGAAGAGATCGCGAAGCTGGCGCAGGAAATCCCGTCCGACGACGCCGCCGCGCTGATCGATTACCTCCCCGAAGAGCTGTCGGCCGCCGTTCTCGACCTGATGCGTCCGAAGCAGTCGGGCGAAGTCGAGAACCTGCTCGAGTACGACGAACAGACGGCGGGCCGCATCATGAACCCGCATGTCTTCGCGCTCAGCGAAGACATGACGGTCGGCGAGGCGATTACCGAGCTGCAGACCAACCGCGACGTCGAGATGGTGTTCTATCTCTACGTCGTGGACGGGCGCCGGCATCTGGTCGGCGTGACGTCGCTGCGCCGCCTGTTGCTCGTGTCGCCCGAGACGCCGCTCAAGCGGATCATGGCGGCCGACATCATCAGCGCGCGCGTCGACATGGACCAGGAGGAAGTGGCGCGGCAGGTGGCGTCCTACAACCTGCTCGCCATCCCGGTCGTCGACGAGGAGAACAAGCTGGTCGGCGTCATCACGGTTGACGACGTCATCGACGTGATCAAGGACGAGGCCACCGAAGACATCTATCGTCTGGCCGGGGTGGCCGGAGACGAGCGCGCGTTCACCCCGGCGGGCGAATCGCTGCGCAAGCGGCTTCCGTGGCTGGGCGTTAATCTCGTGACGGCATTCCTGGCGGCGTCGGTGGTCGCACTCTTCGAGGGCACCATCGACCGGATCACGGCGCTGGCCGTGTTCATGCCGATTGTCGCGGGGATGGGGGGCAACGCGGCCACCCAGACGCTGACCGTGATTATCCGGGCCATTGCGCTTGGCGAGCTGACCTGGACCAACGCGCGGAAAGCGCTGCTCAAGGAAGCCGCCGTCGGCCTCGGCAACGGCGTCGTGCTGGGGCTGGTGGCCGCCGCGGTGGCCTGGGCCACACGGGGCAGTCCGGGGCTCGGGCTGGTGCTGTGTGCGGCGATGATCATCAACATGTTCGTCGCCGCCACCGCGGGCACGTTGATTCCGCTCGGCCTGCGCGCGGCGAACGTGGATCCGGCCCTCGCCTCGTCCGTGTTCATCACCACGCTCACCGACGTGTTCGGCTTTTTCTCCTTCCTCGGTCTGGCGACGGTCTTCATGCGCTATCTTGCGCCCGCGGGCTAAGATAGACATGTTTCGTGCCGCTGTACACTGCCGACGCACTGATTCTCCGGACCTACAAGCTCGGTGAAGCCGATCGCATCGTCGTGTTTTTCACTCGCGACCGGGGGAAGAAGCGGGGCGTCGCCAAAGGGGCGCGCCGGGCGCGGTCGCGGTTCGTCGGCGCGCTCGAGCCGCTCACCGAGGCGCGCGTCGCCTATTTCGAGAAGGAGCGGCGCGAGCTGGTGGGACTGAATTACGCGGAGACGGTCCGGTCGCCGATGGCGCACGTGACCGAGGACGACGCCCTCGGCTACGTCGGCTACTTCGCGGAGCTGCTCGACGAGTGGGCGCAGGAGGCCGACGCCGACGAACGGCTGTACCGGCTCGGCACGTCGATGCTCGGTGCGCTGGCGGGAGGGGCGCCGGTTGAGCCGCTGGCGCGGTATTTCGAATACTGGCTGCTGCGGCTGCAGGGTGTGTACCCCGAGGCAAAGGGGACGCTGTCGCAGCAGGCGGCCGCCTTTCTGGCGGCGTCGCGGACGGTCGCGCCAGATCGAATCGGCGACGTGCCGGTCGATCGCCGCACGCTCAGGGAACTGGAGCAGCTCCACCGCGGGCTCATTGCCATGCACCTCGAGAAAACGCTGAAATCGGATCGCGTGCTTCGGGAACTCCGGCGCCACTCGTGACATTCCAGGACCTCATCCTCAAGCTCTCGGTCTTCTGGGCGTCGCAGGGATGCCTGTTGCAGCAGCCACTCGACCTCGAGGTCGGCGCCGGCACCTCGCATCCGGAGACGCTCTTCCGCGTGCTCGGATCCAAGCCGTGGAGCGTCGCCTACGTGCAGCCGTCGCGGCGGCCCGACGACGGCCGCTTCGGGCAGAATCCGAACCGCCTCTTCAAGCACCACCAGTACCAGGTGATCCTCAAGCCGTCGCCCGACGAAGTGCAGCGTATCTATCTCGACAGCCTGGAGGCGTGCGGCATCAATCCCAGGCAGCACGACATCCGCTTCGAGGAGGACAACTGGGAATCGCCCACGCTCGGCGCGTGGGGCATCGGGTGGCAGGTGCTGCTCGACGGGCTCGAGATCACGCAGTTCACCTATTTCCAGCAGGTGGGCGGCATCGATCTCTCGCCGATTTCGTGTGAGATCACCTACGGCCTCGAGCGCATCGCCATGTTCCTGCAGCGCGTCGACAACGTGTTCGACCTCGAATGGGGCGGCGGTGTGAAGTACGGCGAAGTGCGGCTCGAGGAGGAAGTGGAGCAGTCGAAATATGCGTTCGGGCAGGTCGACATGCCGCCCGGGGCGTTCGCCGCGCTGCATCGCGAGTTGTTCGACCTCAACTACGGGTTCGCCGAGAAGCTGCTCGGGTCCGGGCTGATCCTCCCAGCGCTCGAGCATGCGCTCAAGTGCTCGCACCTGTTCAACGTTCTCGACTCGAGCGGCAGCATCGGCGTGACCGAGCGAACGGCGTACATCCTCCGGGTGCGGCAGCTCTCGGTGCGGATTGCCAGGGCGTACGCCGACCGGATTCAGCCGTCGCCCGACGATGGCGGCGAGGCGGGCCGCGGGCCGGATGGCGCCAGGGCGCCGGGGTCGTAGACGATGGATCGCGAGCTGCTCATCGAGATCGGATGCGAGGAGATTCCCGCCGGCTGGTTGCCGGATCTGACGGCGCAGCTCGCCCGCGCCCTCGAGGCGCGCCTCAAGGAGTTCCGGCTGCCGATCGACGCCCCGGTGGAGAGTTACAGCACGCCCAGGCGTCTGGCGGTGCGGGTCGCGAAAGTCGCCGAACGGCAGACCGACCTCGAAGATCTCGTCACCGGCCCTCCGGTTGCCTCGGCCATCGGGCCATCCGGCGATCCGACGCCGGCCGCCGCGGGCTTCGCCAGGAAGTACGGCGTCGAGGTGGGCGCGCTCGAGCGCCACGAGACGCCGAAGGGAACCTACCTGGCCTATCGCGTCCGGCAGCGGGGCAAAGCGACCGTTGATGTGCTCGCCGACGTGATGGCGGGCCTGCTCCGCGATTTTGCGTTCCCCAAGCAGATGCGGTGGGACGCCTACCTGGAGGACGGAAAGGGCGAGCTGGTGTTCGCCAGGCCGATCCGCTGGCTCGTGCTGATGTACGGCGGCCGCGTCGTCCCGTTTGTCATCCGGCGTACGGAGCTGGCCCAGGGCCCCAACGTCCAGGACATCCGCTCCGGCTCGCAGACCCACGGCCATCGTTTCCTGACGACGAGCGGCCGTGCGGGGCGGGCCATCAAGATCAAGACGTTCGAGGACTACCAGGCGCGGCTGCTCGAGAACTTCGTGATCCTCGACCGCAGCGAACGGGAGTCGCGCATCCGCCGCGAGCTTGAAACGCATGCCCGCCGGCTGGGGGGCCGCGTCAGCCCGTCGGCGTCGCCCAGGGCAGGCGGCTTCGGCGTCGAACAAGCCGCGCTGCTGCATGAGGTGCCCGACCTGGTGGAGTACCCGTCGGTCGTCGCGGGGCATTTTTCGGTCGAGTTCCTGCAGCTGCCGGAAGAAATCCTGACCACGACGATGATTCACCACCAGCATTTCTTCCCGGTGGTGGACGAGGACGGGAAGCTGAAACCGGCGTTCCTGACCGTGGTGAACATGCAGCCGGAAAAGCCGGAGATCATCGCGCGCAACGCCGAGCGCGTCCTCGCGGCGCGGCTGCGCGACGCGCGGTTTTTCTGGGACGAGGACCGCAAGAGTTCGATCGAGTCGCGCATTCCGCGGCTGTCGACAATCCTCTTTCACAAGAAGCTCGGCAGCTACCGGGAAAAGGCCGATCGCGTGGCGTCGCTCGCCGGCTGGATCGCGCGCGAGGCGCTCGGGCAGCCGGCGGAGACGGCGGCGCTGGCCGAGCGGGCGGGCCGGCTCTCAAAGGCCGACCTTGGCACCGACATGGTGCGGGAGCTGACCGAACTCCAGGGCACGATGGGCGGCATCTACGCGCGGGAGGAAGGTCTGCCCGAGCCGATCTGGAAGGCGATCTACTACCACTACCTGCCGATCGGCGTGGAGGCGGATGCGGCGCCTTCCCGCCAGCAGCTGGGTGCGGCGGCCGTGACGTGGACGGCTGTGTCGCTGGCCGACAAGCTCGATTCCGTGGTGGGCATGTTTGTCGCGGGCGAGCGCCCCACCGGGTCGCGCGATCCGCTCGGCCTGCGTCGCCAGGCGCAGGGCATCGTCAAGATGCTGGCAGATTTGCCGCACGTGACGGGGATCGACAAGGCGCTCGATCTGAAGACATTACTGAGTGCCGCTGCTGAGCGCTTCGATGTGGAGACGGACACCAAACCGCTGTTTGCCTTCATGCGCGACCGCGTGGAACACCTGCTTGTGCAGCGCGGCTGTGACTCGCGAATTGTCCGGGCCGTGACAAGGATTGACCCGCTGCCCTACCCTCTGACAGCGCGCCTGACCGCTGCCGCTCTGGCGGGGATGGAGGGGTCTCCGGTGCTCCTGAGCGTTGGCCAGCTGTTGAAGAGGGCGAAGAACATTACCCGGGGCATTGAAGATTCGTTCCCCGACGATCAGCGGGACGTCTTGAGAGAGCCGGCGGAAGTTGCGTTATTGCAGGCATTGGGCGATGCGTCGAAGAAGATTCAGACGGCGGGGGAGCGGCACGACTACGCCGAGGCCCTGCGTGAAATCGCGCGGCTCGAGCCGTTTGCAGCGAAGTTCTTTGACGCCGTGCTCGTCATGGCCCCGGACGAGCAAGTACGATCCGCGCGTCTGGCGCTGGTCGCGTCATTGCGGAATGTGATTCTGACGATTGCGGATTTCTCGGAGTTGGCGACGGAGAATTGACGGACATGGCCAAGAAGCAGGGAGTACGGAAGGTGGCACGGAACGGCGCGGCCCGCACGGGCGCGGCAAAGAAAGGCGCCGCGAAGGCCGCCGGCCAGTACGTCTACCAGTTCGGTCGCAAGACCGACGGGAACGGCGCGATGAAGCCGCTGCTCGGCGGCAAGGGCGCGAACCTCGCCGAGATGTGCCGCATCGGGCTGCCCGTGCCTCCAGGGTTCACGATCTCCACCGACGTGTGCACCTACTACTACGCGAACAGGCGCACGTACCCGGGGAGCCTGCGGGCGCAGATGCAGGCCGGGATTGCGGCCATCGAGCGGCAGACCGGCAAGAAGCTCGGCGACCTCAGGAACCCGCTGCTCGTGTCGGTGCGGTCGGGTGCGCGCGATTCGATGCCGGGGATGATGGACACGATCCTCAACCTCGGCCTCAACGACCAGACCGTGGAGGCCCTCGCCAGGAAGACGGGCAACCCGCGCTTCGCCTGGGACTGCTACCGCCGCTTCGTCCAGATGTACGGCGACGTCGTGCTCGGGGTGCAGAAGCGTCCGGACGAGGACCACGAGCCGTTTGAGACCGTGATCGAGGAGCTCAAGCACGAGCGTCACCATCAGGACATCGAGGACACGAAGCTCACCGTCGAGGACCTGCAGGAGCTCGTCCGGCGCTTCAAGGCGCTCGTCAAGGCACGCGCCGGCAAGAATTTTCCGGCATCGCCGTGGGACCAGCTGATGGGCGCCGTGGGCGCGGTGTTCGGATCGTGGATGAACGATCGTGCGATCGTCTACCGCCGCAAGTACAACATTCCGTCGGAGTGGGGCACGGCCGTCAACGTCCAGGCGATGGTGTACGGCAACACGGGCGAGCAGTCCGGGTCCGGGGTCGCCTTCACACGCAACCCGGCCAACGGCGTGAAGGAGTTCTACGGAGAGTTCCTGATCAACGCGCAGGGCGAAGTCGTGGTGGCCGGCGTGCGCACGCCGGAGGCGGTGGCGGACCAGCAGCAACAGATGCCGTCGGCGTACCCCGAGCTGGAGCGCCTCCGGCCGACGCTCGAGAA
>JACQZV010000020.1 GCA_016213695.1 Acidobacteriota bacterium
CGCGGCGGCGGCCTCGTCGGCGGCCAAGGTCGGGCCCGCGGCCACCGTGAGGGTCAGGAGGGCGGCGGCGGCGGTGACGGTGCGGTTCATGATGTCGGCCTCTCTCGAATCTCTCCGGTGCGTCAGTGCGCCGGATGCCCATCACTAGAGCGAACCTGATGCCGCCGCGTAGAGTGTTGTTAAGTCGTTGAAAATACAGACGTTCGTTCATTCATTGGTGGGCGCTGGACCCTGTGCGGTGGGCGCGTGGCGGCGTGCGCCCGCCGCCGCGCACACCTCGGCCGATCGTTTCGAATGATTTCCTTCTCGGGCATCAGCAAGCAGTACGGCCGGCAGATCCTCTTCGTCGACGCCTCGTTCCAGCTCAATCCCGGGGACAAAGTCGGCCTGGTCGGTCCGAACGGGTCGGGCAAGACGACGCTCTTCCGGATGATCGTGGGTGAGGAGTCGCCGGACGAGGGCGAGGTGTCGGTGCCGCGGAAGATGACGGTCGGCTACTTCCGGCAGGACGTCGAGGAGATGGCGGGGCGCTCCGTCCTGGACGAGGCGATCGCGGGCAGCGGCCGCCTGGGCGACCTGCATCACGAGCTCGAGGCGCTGCAGAACGCCATGAGCGATCCGGCGCAGGCCGGCGACATGGACCGCATCCTCGCGCGATTCGGCGAGGTGCAGGAGGAGTACGACCACGCCGGCGGCTACGGCCTGGAAGCGCAGGCGCGCGAGGTGCTGGGCGGCCTCGGGTTCGACGAGGAGCGGGTTGACGGCGACGTCGGGGCGCTGTCCGGCGGCTGGAAGATGCGGGTGGCCATGGCGCGCGTCCTGCTCGGGCGGCCGGACGTCCTGCTGATGGACGAGCCGACGAACCATCTGGACATCGAATCGATCATCTGGCTCGAGGCCTTCCTGAAGTCGCTCCCCGGCGCGCTGCTGATGACCTCGCACGACCGCGAATTCATGAACCGGACGGTGACCAGGATTGCCGAGATCGACGGCGGCGAGATCACGGCCTACTCGGGCAACTACGATTTCTACGAGCGCGAGCGCGCCGTCCGCGAGGCCAACCGCGAGGCGGCCTACGCGCGCCAGCAGGCAATGCTGGCCAAGGAGCAGCGCTTCATCGAGCGCTTCGCGGCGCACGCGGCCAAGGCGGCGCAGGTGCAGAGCCGTGTCAAGGCGCTGGAGAAGATCGAAAAGATCGAGCTGCCGAAGAAGCGCCGGGTGGTGCGGTTCGACTTCCGGCCGCCGCCGCGCTCGGGCGACCAGGTCGTCGTGCTCGAGGCGGTGTCAAAGGCGTATCCCTCGACGGCGTCCGGGACAGGCGGACGGCGTGTGGTGCACGACCACCTGTCGGTCACGATTCGCCGCGGCGAGCGGTGGTGCGTGATGGGAAAGAACGGCGCCGGCAAGACGACGCTGCTGAAGATGGTGGCCGGGGCGCTGGCGCCAGACAGCGGCGAGGTGAAGCTCGGCGCGAGCGTGCGGCTCGGCTACTTCGCGCAGCAGGCGCTCGACGTGCTCGACCCCGACCTGACCATCGAGGAGCAGCTGCAGAAGGACTTTCCGCAGGAATCGATCGGCGTGCTGCGGAACCTGGCGGGCGCGTTTCAGTTTTCCGGCGACGATATCGACAAGAAGATTCGCGCGCTGTCGGGCGGCGAGAAGACGCGCCTGGTCATGGCGATCATGCTGCTGAATCCGCCGAATTTCCTGGTCCTCGATGAACCCACCAATCATCTGGACCTGGCCACGAAAGAGATGCTGATCGACGCGCTTCGCGACTTCGAGGGGACGCTGCTCTTCGTCTCGCACGACCGGGCGTTTCTGCGGGCGCTGAGCAACCGGGTGATCGAGCTGGGCGGCGAGAGCGGCACGGACGCGGCGCCGCACCTCTATCCGGGATCGTACGTGGAGTACGTGGCGCGGACCGGCCACGAGGCGCCGGGCGTGCACTCGTAGTCTGGCGTGGACTCGTCGTCTGCGGGGCGCGGCCCCGCCGGCCATCAGCGGTACAACGCGCGCACGCGCTCGAGATCGCCCGCCGACACGCCCGCCACGCTCGCGATGTCGTTGCGCCCCTTCAGCTGCGTGCGGTAGCGGTTGAAGAACCCCGGAATGTCGCCGCCGTAGCCGAAGAAATACATGATGTCGCGGTAGTCGGACGTGTGCTCGAGCCCGAGCGCGTGCCCGAGCTCGTGGAGGCAGGTGAGATACACGATCGTGTCGCGGAAGAGCGCGTCGAGCCGCGCCATGCGCGGGATTTCGTCGCCGAGCGCCGTCGTATCCGGACGGATGTACACGGCAGCGCCGCGCCGCCCCCTGACGGTCAGCGGGCGCATCTCGCCGTACTGGCCGGCGGCGGCCGGCACCCAGTAGACGCGGACGAGCGCGGCGTCTTCATCGGCCGGCTCAAACCGCAGCGCGCCGCCCACCGTCCTTTCCCACGCCTTCAGCGCCCAGACAGCCAGTTCCCGGTCGGCCGGGCGGTACTCGGAACCGGGCGCGCCCTCGGCGACGAAGTAAGTGACGCGTCCCGCGGCATCGAGCGGCTCGAGCGCGGTGAGCCGCTGCGCCGTGACAACCGGCTGCGCGAGGAGGAGGGTCAGTGCGAGGGCCGCGGAGCGCATGCCATAAAGATATGCCTCATTGGCAGCCGCCGGGGCCGTGCGAAGATAGCGCGTCATGCGACACCCTGTTCTGGCCCTGAGCGCCATCCTGCTGGCCGCTGCGACGCTGGCGGGCCAGTCGCGCGGCAGCGCCGCCGACGTTGAAGCCGCGCTGGCGGCCTTCTGGGCCGCCGACGACGCGCGCGCGGCCGAGCGGGCGGGGGAGAAGCTCGTGGCGGCGGGCGCCGATTTCGATCTCACGTGGCAGCGCCTGAAGGCCGGCCGCCGCTACGCGCCGCAGCCGACCGGCGCGCGTCCGTGGCCGACGCACGTCAACGGCACGCTGCTCGACAACATCGTCGAGATTCCGGCGGACTACGACCCCGCGCGGCGGTGGCCGCTGCGCGTCGAGCTGCACGGCGGCGTCGGGCGGCCGGAGCCGCGTCCGGGGATGACGCCCGCGCGATCCCTCGCGACGACCCGCATCCCCGGCGAGAGCCAGATCCATATCCGTCCGCGCGCGTGGGCCGACCTCGAGTGGTGGCGCGCGGTCCAGGTGGACAACATCGCGAACCTGGTGGACGCGGTCAAGCGGACCTACAACGTCGACGAATCGCGCGTCTATATCACCGGCATTTCCGACGGCGGCACCGGCACGCTCTTCTTCGCGCTCAGGGCCGCGACGCCGTGGGCGGCGTGCCTGTCGCTCAACGGCCATCCCGTCGTCCTGCAGAATCCCGACGTCGGCGCCGACCAGCAGCTCTACGCGACCAATGTCAGCAACTGCCCGCTCTACATGGTGAACGGCGGCCGCGACCCGCTGTATCCAGCCGATTCGGTCGCGCCGTTTGTCGATCTGATGCGGCGCGCCGGCGCGAGCGTGGAGTTTCACGTGCATCCGGAGGCCGTGCACAATGTCGACTGGTGGCCCGAAGAGCGGCCGCCGTACGAGAAGTACCTGGCGGCGCATCCACGCGTGGCGCATCCGGAGCGGCTGACGTGGGAAACGGATCGGACCGATCGCTACAACCGGATCCGGTGGCTGGCGATCGACCGGCTTGGCGCGCGGCCGTCTGACGTGGCGCTCGACGACGTCAACAGCGTCGAGTGGCGCGGAGCGACCCGCGTCGTCTACGACCGCGAGCGGTCCTCGGGCCGCGTGGACGTCGTCCGGACGGGGAACGCGTTTGACGCCCGGACGCGCGGCGTGCAGGAGTTCACGCTGCTGCTGTCGCCCGACGTCGTCGACTTCTCACACCCGATTCACGTGACGGTGAACGGCCGGGCGGCGTTCGACGGCACGGTGACGAAGGACGTTGCGACGCTCGTGAAATGGGCCGCGCGCGACGGCGATCGGACGATGCTCTACGGCGCGGAACTGGCGGTCGAGGTGCCGTGAGACAATGAAGAGAGTCGGGGCGTAGCGCAGCCTGGTAGCGCACCTGCCTTGGGCGCAGGGGGTCGCTGGTTCGAATCCAGTCGCCCCGACCATCCGCTCACTTCGCTCGCACTTTCGGTCGCTGACGCGGTTCTCAGGTTGCTTCGGTGCCGAGCGCTGAACCGGGCACCTGAGAACCCGCGAACCGGAACCCGGGCACCTGAGCACCAGAGCAACCCGAGAACCGCTCTAGAACCGATATCCCAGATTCAGTGAGAACGCGCCAAGGGTGTTCATGCGTCCAGCGCCGAACACGCTCACCGCGCGAAACTCCGGCCTCACCGAGAGATGAGGCGTGAGCCCGAGGCGGACGCCGCCACCAATCACCAGCGCCGGGTCGGTGAACGAGCGCATGCCCCACCGTCCGCCCTCGGGTGCGGTCATGACGCCCATGCGATTGGCATAGAACGCCGGCATGTTCGGCGACGCGAACGTCGCGCCAGTCCAGGGACCTTCCCATACCGCAGGCCCGCTATAGCCGCCCGCCATCATGCCGAACCCGCCCATGCCTCGCACCGGCACAAACTGTGTCCCCGGCGCAGACTGCGGGCTCATGCCTCCCAGGAAGCGCCTGTGGTCGAGATCGAATGACGCGTGGTAGACACCGCCGCCGATGGCGACGTAGGGCACGGTCTTGCGACTCGACGGCAGGATGTTCACGAGGAGGCCGGCGTGTGCGCTGACGGCATCCGCGCCGGCGCCGCGATTGAAGTATGTGCCGCTGCCTTCGACGGCGAACCAGTCGTTCAGGTCGTACGTGACGGATCCGCCGAGCAGCGGTCCAGTGCCGTGCATGCCCGCGGTGACGCCACCCGTGCCGACGATGGTTGCGGATGTTTGTGAGGGAGGCGTCTGAGCCTGCGTGGTCGCTGCGGCCAGTATCCAGCTCAACCCGCCGATGACGAGGACTGATTGCCTGTGCATATGGACTCCTGCGCATCCGCATCGCAACGCCCGTGCCGCCGGTCCGGCTCCGATTGCTCCCCCGATTGCGCCGAAGGCGACAGCCGGCATCGCCGGCATGAGAGATTTCCCGCAGGCGTCGCGGAAGTTCGTCCCGCGCATCCCCGCAACTTGACACCCGTGCCCACATGGGGCTGACAATACTGACAATGCGCAGCGCGGCACGACGCGGGCGGCGGCTGATCGGCTCGATCGTCGTGCTGGCGTCGGTCGTCACAGTGTCGGCCGACTGCGTGTTCGGCGCCAGGATGACCGCGGCCCAACTCGCGTGCTGCGCGGCCATGGACGCTGACTGCGGTGGCATGGCCGAGGCGCGCGCCTGCTGCTCGATTGAAAGCCACCGCGCCGATGGCTTCACCCCGGCCGCGCGGGCCGGTGTGCCGCGCGACGCCGCGGTCTGGCTCGTCGCCGTGCTGCCTGCGCTCGCAGGCGTCTCGACCGGTCAGCATTTCCCCTCGCGCTTCAACGGGTTCCTGTTCCAGCCGCCCGGCGTTCCGACATACCTCCGGCTCTCGGCCTTCCTCGTTTAGCTCATCCAGCCCCCGGCACGTCTTGCGTCGGCGTCGGCCCGGTATTCGGGGCCGTACGCCGTGGCGTCGGTCGTTTCGAGCAGCAAACAGCAACACAGGGGGAGGATTGCCGTGGCACACACACACTGTCGCAGGCGTCGGTCGTTGACGGTCGCCGCACTGCTGGCCGGCGCTCTCACCGGATGCGCAACCGCCGCCGTGTCGAGGGCTCCGGTCACCGCGCGCCTGCACGTCGGTCCCGCGCTGGCCGCGGGCCGCGTTCTGGTTGCAGGCTTCGTGGCCGATCGGAGGGGACCGATCGACCTGAACACGGAAACCGCGCGTCTGGTTCGCATGGGATTGCGCTCCCGGACGTCACTGCGGATTATCGAATCGGAGCCGCTGCCTCTGGCCGGCGCCCCCGGCGACGCGGTGTTCGCGAACGCGGCGTTCTGGAAGCGAGTGGGGGAGGAGTATGCCGAGCCGCTCATCCTGACCGGCACCGTGGCGTTCACGTCGGTGGCGCCCCACTACGAGGAGCGCACCGCGGGCCCGCGGGTGCTTCGTCTCTGGCGACCAGGCTTCAGCCTGGCCGTGCGACTTGTGCTGATCAGCGGCCAGACGGGTGAGATGATCGATTCGGCATCCCTGCGGCCGCTGACGGCGCACGCGACCACGGGCCGCGAGCGCGCCCTCTCGCTCTATTTTCAGGCGATGGACAGACTGATGCCGTTCATTCTTGACGCCCTCAGGTTCGAAACTTCTGGAAGAGACATTGATGTCTGAAAATAAATACCTGAAGACAGAAATGTCTTATTTATGACTGCCAGGGTCCGGGCTCGAATTCGACGGAACCCGTTGACGCGACAGGGCATGGCGTCGCGGCAGACTCCGTTGACGAACTGGTATCAGAGTTGCTCTCAGTTGACCCTCAGTCCCGGCGCTGATCGGTCTCGGCGAGCAGCGCCGTCTGGCGGTCCTGCCGTTTCTGTTGTGGAGGGAATGATGATGCGACGAGTCTGGACACGAGCGGTTCCCGTTCTCACCTTTCTTGGAGTGGTCGTCATCTGTGGAGCAGAGGCTGGCGCGCAGGGCCTGTCACCGTCGGGTCAGCCGGCAGCTGCGGCGGTGAGCGCGGCGGCGCAGCAGCCGCCCAGCCAGGAGTCGGCCTTCCTGGAGTTCTTCCGGAAGACCGAACTGTCGGGCACGCTCGACACGTACTTCCACTACAACTTCAACGAACCGGCCACGGGGTCCAAGACCCCGCTGCGCAATTTCGACTTCGATCACAACCAGTTCAGCTTTGCGCTGGCGGAACTGGCGTTCAGCAAGCCGCCCACCGACGAAGATCGCGTGGGGTTCCGGCTGGACCTCGACTACGGCCCGGTGACCGACTGGGTGCATTCGGCCGACCCGGCCGGCCCTGAAGTGGTCAAGCACTTTCAGCAGGCCTACATCAGCTACCTGGCCCCGGCGGGCAAGGGACTGTCGTTTGATGTCGGCAAGTTCGTGACGCAGCATGGCGCCGAGGTGATCGAAGCGAAAGACAACTGGAACTACTCGCGGTCGCTGCTCTTTGCCTGGGCGATTCCGTACTACCACATGGGCATGCGCGTCGGGTATTCGCCGAGCGGCGTCGTGACGCTCGGTGCCACGGTGAACAACGGATGGAACAACGTGAGCGACAACAACTCACAGAAGACGTATGGCCTTCAGGCCGTCGTCAAGCCGACCGCCGCGGTGTCCATCGTCCAGAACTACATGGGTGGCCCCGAGCAGACGGGCAACAGCGACGACTGGAGGCATCTGGTCGATACGACCGTTACTTACGCCGTGAAGGACACCTTCAGCGTGATGGGCAATTACGACTACGGCCGCGATCGGGTCGCGGGGCAGACTGTGACGTGGCAGGGCATCGGCGTTTACGCTAGGGCGCAGGCCACCCCCGTGTTCGCGGTCATTCCGCGCTGGGAGTACTACAACGACGAGGACGGGTTCACGACCGGCGCCGGGCAGAACGTGCAGGAGTTCACGCTGACGGCGGAGGTCAAGCACAGCCAGGGATTGATCATGCGGATCGAGTACCGCAGGGACTGGTCTGACATCGACTTCTTCAAGAAGGGTCCAACACCGAAGGACAACCAGAACACGCTGACGGTCGGCTTCGTCTACGGGTTCAGCACGAAGTAGCGAGGCGGCGCTACGTGTGCCCCAGGACGACGTGCACCTGGTGGATGCGGCCGTCATCGACGAGCGGAATCGCGGCCGCGTCCACCGCCAGGCCGTCCAGTTCGGCCTGGCCGACGCCGCGGCACCGGCGGCCCGGATTCGAGACCGTGATGTCGTAGCGGGTGCGGCCAAACCGCCACGCGATCTCGTATGTGGGCCACGAGGCCGGGATGCAGGGATCCAGCACGAACGTCGCGCCCCGCCGCCGCAGGCCGAGGATGTGTTCGAGGCCCGCCCGGTACATCCAGCCCGCCGCTCCGGTGTACCAGCTCCACCCGCTCCGGCCGGTGTGCGGCGCGGAGGCGACGACGTCGCCCGCGACCACGTACGGCTCGGCCTTGTAGCGGAGCACGTCGGCAGCCGTACGCGTGTGGTTCACCGGGTTCAACATATGGAAGAGTTCGCCGGCCTCGTCGCCCTGGCCGAGGCGCGTCATCGCCATCACCACCCAGACCGCGGCGTGCGTGTACTGGCCGCCGTTCTCGCGAACGCCGGGCGGATACCCCTTGATGTAACCGGGGTCCTGCGCCGAGCGATCGAAAGGGGGGCTGAGTAACAGCAGCAGGCGCGAGCCGCGGACGATGAGCGATGTCCGGACCGCGTCCATGGCGCGCTCGGCGAAGCGCTGCGGCGCCGCACCCGACAGCACCGCCCACGACTGCGAGATCGAGTCGATCCGGCACTCGTCGTTCTCGGCCGACCCCAGAGGGCTCCCGTCGTCGTAATACCCGCGCCGGTACCACTCTCCGTCCCAGGCCCCGGCCAGCGCGGACACCAGCCGCGCCGCGGCGTCGCGGTAGTGCGCCGCCCTCGCGCCGTCGTGGCGCGACTCGCACAGCGCGACGAAGTCGGTGAGCACCACGTGCAGGAAGAATCCGAGCCAGGTGCTCTGGCCGCGCCCGGCGGCCCCGACGCGGTTCATCCCGTCGTTCCAGTCGCCGGAGCCGAAGAGCGGCAGACCGCGCGCGCCCACCGTGAGCCCCTTGTCGATCGCCCGCAGGCAATGGTCGAAGAGCGTCCCCTGCGTGGACGCGATGGACGGCTGGCCGTACGCTTCCTGCTCGTCAGCGCCAAGGAGCGGCGCGTGCAGAAAACAGACCATCTCGTCGAGCACGCCCGCGTCGCCGGACACGCGCACGTATTCGGCGGTCGCGTACGGGAGCCAGAGCAGGTCGTCGGAACAGCGCGTGCGAAGGCCGCGCCCGGACGGCTCGTGCCACCAGTGCTGGACGTCCCCCTCGAGAAACTGACGTCCTGCGGCCCGGAGCAGGTGCGCTCGTGCAAGATCCGGCCGCGCGAAGGAGAGGGCCAGCACGTCCTGTAACTGGTCGCGGAAGCCGAACGCGCCCCCGGGCTGGTAGTAGCCGGCGCGCGTCCAGAGCCGGCAGCTGATGTCCTGATAGAGCAGCCAGCCGTTCATCAGGACGTCGAACGAGTCGTCGGGCGTCCGGACATGAATCGTGGCCAGCGTGTCGGCCCAGCACGATTGCACCGTCCGGAGTGCGACGAGCGCCGCCTCGACGGTGCCATGCCGCTCAATGAGGCTCGTGGCCTGCTGGCGATCGTCGCCCTCGCCGAGCAGGAACACGAGCCGCCGGGTCTCTCCCGGCTCCAGGTCGACCCGGATCTGCAGTCCCGCACAGGGATCGAGCCCGGCCCCCAAGCGTCCCGAGAGTCTCGCGTGACCAAGCGCCGCCGGCCGCGCCAGCGATCCGTTGCGCCCGATGAACGACGTGCGATCGCCGGTCACCGAGAAGGCAGGGTCGCTCGCATGCGAAAACGCCACGCGTCTGGGAAATTCCGGGTTGTACGCATTCCGTGCGAGAAGGGCTCCGGTCGCCGGGTCGCGCTCGGTGACGACGTGCCGCTGGTCGCCGTCGCGCGGCGGACCGAGCACCCACTCGGTGTACGCGAAGACGCTCAATCGCCGCGACGCCGGACCATCGTTGGTCAGCGTGAGGAGTGAGTACTTCACCGGGTCGGTCGCATCGACGTACACGTCCAGTCCATGGCGGATGGCTCGCGTCGTGCGCAGGAAATGCGACACGCCGGCCGCATGGCGGATGAGGAAACGACCGCTCGACACCGTACGAGCCATCGGGCCTGCCGTCACCGACCAGCTGTCGCCGGAGAGTTCGTCGCGGATGAACAGCGCCTCGCCCGTCGGGTCGATCACCGGGTCGCTGGCGAACGGCGTGAGGCGGTTCTCGCGGCTGTTCTCCGACCAGGTGGACGCCGATCCCGACGCGCTGACGATTGTTCCGAATCGCGGGTTGGCGATGACGTTCGTCCAGGGGAGCGGTGTCTCCTGATCGCCCTCGAGGACGATGGCGTATTCGCGGCCGTCGTCGGCAAAGCCGCCAGTGCCGTTCGACAGCGCCAGGTCCGGGACCGCGACGGGCCGGTCGGGCGGGGCGCCGGGCTGCGACGGGGCGCTCGCGGCCGGGACCAGCCGCGCGGCGGGGATCTCGGCGGGATGGGGGCGGTTGAGCTGGGCGCGAAGATCGCCGCGATCGCCCACGAGCACCACGCGTGCCACGGTCTCGAGCAGCGTCCGCTCCGCCAGCCCCATCCGGTCCGCCCGGAGGAGGTACGTGCCACCGGGCCGGTGCTTCCAGGTACGCCACGGGCCGTCGTCGAGCATCGCCGCGAGCTGGGCCTGCACTTCGTCCAGGTAGCCGACCGGGTGCTCGTTGAGAATCACGGTATCGACACGAAGTCCTTTCAACCGCCAGTACTCCTGTGCCTGGAGCGCCTGCCGCACCAGCGCGATGTCGTCGGTCCCCACGACACGCACGAGCAGGATCGGGAGGTCGCCGGAGATGCCATGCGGCCACAATCCGCTTTGCCCCAGCTCGCTCGAGGCAGATGTCTCGGGGCTGGCCTGCAGGGCCCCGTCCGCGAGCAGCGCGCGCGAGGCGAGACGTTCGAACAGGATCGATTCGTCTTCCGAGATGCCCAGGTGGCGGCGGTCGCTCTGCGCGTGCGCGAGGGCCAGGGCAAAGGTCCGTGAGGCGGAGCTCCGGTCGCGGTATTTCAGCGCCAGCGCTTCGGCGGTGTCACGGTCCGGCGCCATCCCGGTCGCGAAACAGAGACGCACGGATCCGCCCGGCGGCAGCCTGATGCGCTGACGCAGACTGAGAATCGGATCGAGGACAACGCCGGTCGTACCCGACAGCGAGCGGCCGTCCAGGGCCGCCGGATTCTCGAGTGTCCGTCCCCGCCCGAGAAACTGCGCCCGATCGGTCTCCCACTCGACCTGCCCCTGCGTCCGCCCCTCCAGACCCAGCACGTGCACGGCCCACAGTTCGGGCTGATCCGGGCTGCGCGGCCGCCGGTGGCAGAGCAGGGCGCCGCTGGCTGCGTGGTGCTCGGTTTCGAGAAAGAGTTTGCCGAAGGCCGGGTGCGCGAAGTCGTCGGCGGCTGGCGCCAGCACGACCTCCGCGTAACTGGTGACGTCGATCTCGCGGACGCGCGAGTCATGGTTGGTGACAACCAGACACCGGACCTCGACGTCGTCCTGCGTGGAGACGGCGATGTCGAGCTGGGTGGCGATGTCGCCGTCGCGGCGCCTGAAGGTCGCGCGTTCGGGGAGGAATGTCGCTGAATACGCGTCGGGATCGGATGCGGTCGGATGGTAGGTCGCGGACCAGACGGCTCCGCTGCGCACATCACGCAGAAAGATGAACTGGCTTCCTGGATCGCGTGTGGCGTCCTGCCGCGATCGGGTCACGTTGATCCCGCGGCAGAAGCTGGCGCCGCCGCCGGCATTGGTCACCACCGTGACGTAGTTGCCGTTGGAGAGGAACTGCGCGTGGGGATACGCGGTGTGCGCGGTGCGAAACACCCTGACCGGCGAGGGGGCCGCCGGCGCCACGACGCGCAGCTCGTCGAGCGGCCGCGGGTCGGTCGTCGGCCGCTGGCGGGGGACACGCTCCTGCAGCAGCAGCTCGGTTGCCTGCACGGCCGGGTGCAGGTGAAAACGCTCCACCATCCTGTTGTCGTGTAACGCATTGGCCAGTGCGACGAGCGTCATGCCGGCGTGGTGCGCGAAGCACGCCCGGACGATCACGCCGCCGGAGGTGACGGTATCGCCATCCAGATCGTCCCGCTTCGTGTAGTCGATGGCGTCGAAGAACCCGAACTCGCCGAGGAGGTCCGCTGCCGCCAGGCGGCGGAGGTTGGCGGTGCAGCGGACCGGATCGAGCGGCGCGGCGAGCGCGGTGGCATAGGGGGCGACGACGAGCTCGTCGCCAAGCCCGCGCTTCAGCCCCAGGCCGGGGATGCCAAACGCCTTGTACTGATAGTTGCCGTGCCGGTCCACGGCGGCGTACGCCGATTCGGACAGGCCCCACGGCACGCCGCGGTTGGCGCCGTAGTCGATGTGCCGGTCCAGCGCGACGCGGTACGAGTCGTCGAGCAGCGTGCCGGGATAGGTCCGCATGACGAGTAGCGGCATCAGGTACTCGAACATCGTCGCGCTCCACGAGAGAAGCACGGGCGCGCCGCCAACGCTCGTGAGCAGTCGGCCCAGATGGAACCAATGCATCTCCGGCACGTCGCCCTTGGCGATGGCGAGGAAGCTCGCCAGTCGCGCCTCTGACGCCAGCAGATCGTAGTAGCCGGGGTCGAGGCCGCCGCGATCCTCGGCATTCGGCAGCCGGTACCCGATCGCGAACAGCCGTCGCTCCGGGTCGTACAGCGAGTCGAAGTGCATCGCGTCGACAAACGCGGAGGCGCGCGCGGCCAGCGCCGCGAGGTCGCTCGCGGGATCGCCGTGCCGCTCCGGCTCGGGACGCGCCGCCGCCAGCTGATGCAGCCCGACCGAGAGGGTCAGCAGCGCGGCCGCGAGGTTCCCGCTGTCCACGGTGGAGACGTAGGGTGGCGCGAGGGGCGCCAGCGTCCGCGTGTCGTACCAGTTCAGGAAGTGGCCGTCGTGCCGCTCCAGCCGGTCCATCGTGGCGAACATCGCCTCGACCGTGCCGGCGAGCGCGCCGGTATCGATGAAGCCGAAGTCGTGCGCCGCCAGCGCCGCCAGCAGGCCCATGCCGATGTTGGTCGGCGAGGTACGGTGGGCGATGCGCGGCTCGGCGTCGAACTGGACGTTGTCCACCGGCAGCCCGTGATCGGCGGCCGCCATGAACCGGTCGAAGTACCGCCACGTGCTGAGCGCGACCGATCGCAGAAACTCCCGGTCGGCCGCGCCGAGCGCGGCGCGCCGCACCGCCGCGGGGCGGCTGAGCACGAGCGCGAAAAGCGGTGCGGCCATCCAGAGGAGGAGGATCGGCAGCGCCACGGGCAGGGCGCGGGGCGCGACGGCGGCCACCAGGGCGGCGCCCATCGCCGCGGTCACCGGGCTGGCCGCCATTGCTTTCACGAATCCGGCGGTCGTCGGGCGCGCGTTCCGCGCCGCGCTGGCCGCCGCGGTCTCCCACTCCAGACGACGCCCGCGGGCGGTCCCGAGGCGGACGAGCGTGATGATGACGGCGTGGGCCATCTCATAGGCCTGGTTGGCCATGAACGCGAGCTGTAGCAGCGCGCGCGCGGCCGCCATCCGCAGGTCGGCGCCGTTCGTGCGCGCGAACACGCGCCACGGCTCGCCCGGGACGGGCCCCCCGAACATGCCGAGGAACTGCGCCCCGACCGGAAAGGCCAGCGGGGCGAGCGCGAAGGCCGTCCATACCCAGGGGCTGCCGGGGAACACCGTCCAGCCGAGCAGGAGCAGCGCGACGCCGACCGGCGCCGTGACGCTGCGCTTGAGGTTGTCGAAGATCTTCCAGCGCGCGATGCACGGCAGGCGATTGCGCCGCACGCCCCGCCGCGTGGGCACGAACGGAAACAACCACCAGAGGATCTGCCAGTCGCCGCGCACCCAGCGGTGCTGTCGCCGCGCGTGCGCGAGGACGCTCGAGGGATAGTCATCCACCAGCTCGACGTCAGTCACCAGGGCCGTCCGCGCGTGCAGCCCTTCGAACAGGTCGTGGGAGAGCAGCGCATTCTCGGGGACGCGCCCGTCGAGGGCCGCCGTGAAGGCGTCGACGTCGTAGAGGCCCTTGCCGGTGAAGATGCCTTCGCCGAACAGGTCCTGGTAGATGTCGGAGACGGCCGTTGTGTAGGGATCGACGCCGGTATGGCCGGCGTACGTGCGTGCAAACAGCGACCCCGCCGCACTGGCCATCGTCACGCTGACGCGGGGCTGGAGGATGCCGTACCCCTCGGTCACGCGGCCCAGGGCGGGATCGACATGGGGCCGGTTCAGCGGGTGCGCCATGATGCCGACGAGCGTGCGCGCTACGTTCCGCGGGAGACGGGTGTCCGAATCGAGCGTCAGGCAGTAGCGCACTGAGGGGAGGACATCGAGGTTGCCGACCTGCGTCGTGAAGCTCGTGTCGGTCGCGCCGCGGAGCAGCCGGTTGAACTCCTCGATCTTGCCGCGTTTGCGCTCCCACCCGATCCAGGCGCGCTCGCGCGCGTTCCATTGGCGGGCGCGATGGAACAGAAGAAAGCGGTTCGCGTGGTCGGGGCCCATCCGCGCGTTGAGCGCCTCGATGCCCGCGCATGCGGACGCCAGGATCGCGGCGTCGGCTGGCAGCGCGCACGCCGGCGCGTCGGTGAAGTCGCTGAGGATGGCGAAGTGGATCCGTGGATCGAGGTTGCCGAGCGCGAGCACTTCGAGGTGCTCGATCAGGGCGGCGACGCCGGCCGGGCTGGTCAGGATGGTGGGCACGACGACCATGCACCCGGCGTCCTCGGGAATCCCGTCCGAGAAGTCGAGGCGCTGCAGGCGCTGCGGGCGGACCGCGCGCGCCGCGAGCCGCTGGATGGCGGCGGCGGCGATCTCGCTCGCCGGGAACCCGAGCAGCACGAGCGCGAGGATCGGCACCGGCAACGGCCCGCCGGCGGCCCGTGCGTAGAACAGCACCCCGCCGAGCAGGAGCAGCGTCAGCGCCGCCAGCGAACCGAGATACGCGATCGTCGGATGCGCGAGGACTCCCCGCCGCACCCTGTTCCCCGGAGACGGCCGGTACGCCAGGTCGCCCTCCAGGTCGGGGCGCCCCTTGTCGATGAGGTGATAGCCGACGTGGGCGGCCCGATCGGATGCCGACCCGCGCGCGGCGGCCTGTCTGGCGCTCTCGATCGCCTTGAGCGCCACGCGGACCTGGCCCTCGCCGCTGCGCCCGGCGAGCTCCTCGACCGCCTGGCGCTGCCGGTCGCGGCTCAGAAAATCCATCCGGGCGTAGGCGCCGGCCGGATCGCGCCGCAGGACCTGTTCGACGAGGCTCACCGCTTCGAACACGCGGCGCCAGTCGAGCGTCGTGCAGAGGCGGAGGCTCGTGACGACGTTCGCCGTCGAGCCCTGATTCGCCGCCTGCCGCTGGTGCTCGGCGCGCACCGCGTCCTCGGCGGTCGTGTGCTGCGAGACCAGGTGCTCCTCAATCACCGTGCGGATCGGCGACAGGTGCAGCCCGTACTCGCGGGCGCGGTGCAGCACCTGCACCACGAACGCGGGGTGCACGACCGGCGGCATCACCCCGGACGACTGCGTGAGGTCTGCCGCCACCCGCGAGACGAAGGCGTCGGCCGCGTGCCGCGCCGCGCGCGCCTCCAGCAGTTCGTCGGTCAGCCGCCGGAGATTCTCGATGAGCGCCAGCTTGAGCATGCTCGGCCAGGCCCAGAGTTCGCCGATCGTGAGCGGCGCCACGCGCTGGTAGCTGTTGAGAAACTGCGTCAGCTGCTGGCGGCCGAGGCGGCCGTCGCTGTGACGGATGAGCTCGACGGCGAGGGCGTAGATGCGCGCCTCTCCGGCGCGCGCGCGGACGGCAAGTCTCGGCAGATCGCGGAAGTACGCGGGGGGAAGGTTCGTGCGGATGTCGACGATTTCCGACGTGACGAGGTGGAAGTTGTCGAGCAGCCACTCCGCGGACGCGGAGACGAAGTGCCCGTCGCGGACGTCGCCGGCCAGCGTCCGGTACGCCGCCCGGAGCGTGTCGGTATTGTCGATGAAGCGCGGAAAGATGCTCTTCGCGCGCCGGCGCGGGTTGGTGTCCAGCGTGAAGCTGGCGGCGAGTCCCATCGCGCGCTCTTCGAGGCGCTCGATGCTCAGGAGCTCGTCACGAAACGGCTGTTCCCGAGGCGGGGGGCGGATCCAGCGCCGATGGAGCAGGCGCTTCACGCGGGCCGCAGCGTTGTTGCGCGATCGGTCGAACTGTTATGCGACATGCAGCCCCGGGATGTCTGGTAGCAGGGAAAGCTGCTTCAGTATACGCCTCCGATCGCACCGCCGCCTGTGCACGACAGCACAGGTGCCAGGTCGTGGGTGCTCCCGTGGCGCTGTTCGTGCGGCTGCTGCTCGAAATTGCCCGGCGGCCGTAAGGCTGGGTGGGGAGATGGGTGGGGATTCGGGATCTCCTGTATCCTCTTGGACTGATGATCGTTCACTTAGTTAACCCCAGCCACGTCTCGTTCGGCGTGGGAGTCATTACACCGCGCTGGCTGTACGTGCTCGCGTCGGCGACCCCGGCCGGCTACGGAACGCCCGTGCTCACCGACGAGACGCTCGACCGGATCGACTTTGCGCTCATCAAGAGCGGCGACGTGGTTGGCATCGGCATTCATACGGGAAATGCGCTGCGCGGCTATGAAATCGGCGCCGCGGCGCGCGCGGCGGGTGCCTACGTGGTCTTCGGTGGCATTCACGCGACGCTGTATCCCGACGAGGCCCGTGACCTTGGCGGCGCCCACGCGGTGGTGACCGGCGACGGCGAGGGCGCCTGGCCGCTGGTGCTGCGCGACTGCGCGGCTGGAACGCCCAAGGCGCGCTACGACGGCGGCCGCATCGAGGCCGAGGCGTTTCTACCCGGCCGGTGGGACCTGCTGCCCGACCGGCGCTACATGTGGGCGTCGGTGCAGACGGTCCGGGGATGTCCGAAGCATTGCTCGTTCTGCTCGGTGTGGCGGACTGACGGCCAGCGTCCGCGGCAGCGGCACGTCGACCGCGTGCTCGCCGAAATCGTGGAGCTGCGGCGGCGCGGTTTCCGGTTCATCGCGCTGGCCGACGACAATTTCTATCCGGTCACGCTGACCGACCTGCGCATGGCGTCCCGCCGCGAGGACCCGAGCCATCTGGAGCAGCTGACGGCCCAGCGTGCCGAGCGCTTCGAGTTGATGGCGGCGCTCGAGCGCCTGCCGGCCGACACCGTCTTCTTCACCCAGATCACCATGGAGGCGGCCGAGGACCCCGAGTTCCTCGAGGCGATGCGGCGCGCCCACATCAAGGGCGCGCTCGTCGGCGTCGAGTCGGTGACGCCCGAAGGGCTCAAGGACATCTACAAGGACTTCAACGTGAGCGGCGAGGCGCTCGTCGAGCGGCTCCGGACGTTCCGCGAGCACGGCGTGCACGTCCTCGGCTCGTTCATCTTCGGGCTGCCGAGCGATCGGCCCGCCACCTTCGACGCCTGCCTGTCGGTCGCCGAGCGCGCGAATCTCACGTTCGCGCAGTTCGTCATGCTGACGCCGTTTCCGGGCACGCTCGACTTCGCGGAATGGGAGAAGTCGATGGGGGCCCAGTTCCCGACGGTGGGCGGCATCCCGGTGACCCGGCACTGGCTGATTCCGCAGGCCATCCGGCCGAAGGTGTACATCGAGCACCCCGTGATGAGCCCCGACGAGATTCGCTGGCGCACGCAGCGCGTGTGGGATCGGTTCTATTCGTTCCGGAGCATCTGGCACCGGTCGCGCGTCGTGCGGTCGCTCCGGGCGCGGCTGGCCTTCGTGCTGATCTCCAAGGTCTATCGCCAGATGTATGCGAATACCGGGATCGCCACCGACAGCGCGCGGGTCAGCCGGTCCGCCCGGCGCGCCCGCTGGATGGCCGTGCCGTGCCGCTACCTGTTTGCCGGCCGCCCGATGCCGGACCTGACGCTGCAGGGAACCGGCGCCCTCAGCGAGCCCTCCGTCTGATGGACCGGACCTCCCGGAACGACGGTCCTTGTGTTTTTCGGTCCCAGGGCGTACTGTACCCCTACAACGCTTTCCTGAGTCCTGGCCCGCCCCCCCTGTCCGATTTCCGGTCAGCCCTCATCAAAGCCCTTTCGACTTACGGGGCTTACATGTCTGCACACCACTCACGCTGGTATATCGCTGCGTCGTGGACGTCGCTCGCGCTGCTGGCGTTCTTCGCCACCGGCGCCTCGTCGAGTTCGAGTGTGCTGGTGCTGGCGGTGATTGGCCTGGTGCCGCCCATCATCATGATGATGCTGTGGAAGAGCCCCTCGCCCACGATCGCCGAGGTGCTGCGGGCCACCGAAGAGGGGCGATGAGGGTTGCCGCATCCGTCGTGCTAGGCTGTCAGGCTTAGGGCGTCCCATGAATGCCGGGTGGATCGTCCTTGGCGTCGGCGTGGTGGTGGCGATGGTCGTGCTCGCGGCCTCATGGCTGCGGCGCGATCACTCGTTCGATCTCGGAACGGTGAGCCATCAATGGATTGCGGAACAGCGGTTCGGGCAAGGACACGATCTCCAGCGGTGAGTGCACGTTAACTAGAACAACAGAGGATTCTCTCAATGGCTACGATGAACGGAACGATCAAGCGCATCACGGAAAAGGGCTTCGGCTTCATTGCAACGGCTGAAGGCACTGAGTATTTCTTCCATCAGTCCGCCTGTGCCAGCACGCGGTTCGATGACTTGCGGGAAGGCCAGGCGGTGTCGTTCACCGTGGGCCAGGGTCCGAAGGGCCCCCGCGCGGAGAACGTCAACCCGCAGTAACCCGCCCCGCGAACGAGGCCGCCCCGACCATGCGCGCGCTCCTGGCGCCTGGTCGGCGGCGATGTCTCCAGGCGTGGCGCGGCCCGCGCGCCCCCGACCGCACATTGCAGCTTCGTGTCGCGCCACGCGCGCCGGAGGTGTGCCGTCGGACGGTTCGCGGCGATTCCCGACGTGGTCAGCCGTGATCGATCGGGGCAGGGTGCAGGAGCACGTGTCCGCCGTACCGCTCGAGCCAGAGGCTGCCCACCAGCGTCAGCAGCGCGGTGCCCGCGACGAGCGCCGCGGGGGCTGAGGCCCGGCCCGTTTCGCGAATGAGCGTCGTCGCGACGAGCGGCGACATCCCGCTGAAGAGCGTGAAGGCGACGTTGAACGCCAGGGCCACGCCCGAGAACCGGATTCGCGTCGGAAACAGGTCCGTCAGCACCACCGCAAACGATCCGTTCATCAGACCGGCCGCCACGCCGGCCAGCACGAGCGCGAGCGTAAGGTCGATCGTGCGCGCGCCGAGCGCCGCATAGAACGGATAGCCGAACACCAGCAGCACGAGCCCGCCGCCGCGAAGCAGATGCCGCGGCGCGACCCGGTCGCCGATCCACCCCACGACAAGAATCCCCCCGGCGTGCGCGAGGACGCCCATCGTCTGCGCCAGCACCGCCTGCCGCGCGTCGTACTTGAGCACCGCCGTGAGGTACGCGGGCAGATGCGAGAAGTACAGCCCGGTGAAGCAGGCCGTCGCGGCCAGGACCGCGCAGCCGACGACCACCTGGACGGCGTGCGTGCGTACGAGCTCGCGAAGGGGCTGTTGCAGCTCGAGCCCGCGCATGCGCGCGAACTCCGGCGACTCCTCGAGCGAACGGCGCAGGAGGAAGCTCAGCACGCCGCCGAGGCCGCCGAGGACGAACCCCACCCGCCAGCCGTACGCCGGAACCGCCTCGGGCGCGATGAGCGTCCGCACCGCCAGACTGACACCGGTAGCGACGGCGACGCCGCTCGTGACGCACGCGAAGACCACGCCGCAGACAAGCGGCGCCAGCCGCGGGGTGGTTTCCACGACGTAGGTCAGCGCGCCGGGCAGCTCGCCGCCGAGGCAGAACCCCTGCACCAGGCGCAGGCTGACCATGAGCGCGCTCGCGGCGATGCCCCATTGCGCGTAGGTGGGCACCAGTCCCATGCCGAGGGTGGCGCCCGACATGACAAACACCGACCCGAGAAACACGCGCCTCCGGCCGTAGCGATCGCCGTAGTGGCTCAGCACGACCCCGCCAAGCGGCCGCGCCAGGTAGCCGGTGGCAAAGGCGGCAAACGAGGCCATCAGCGACACGAGCGGCGACGTGCCGGGGAAGATCGCGTCGGCAATATCTCTGGCGAACACGCCGAAGATCACGAAGTCGTAGAACTCGAGCGTGCCGCCCAGGCTGGCGAGCAGGACGATGCGCCACCCGGCCGCCCCGAGCCGGTTGAGCGAGGGTGGATCAGTCGGCGTGTCGGCGTTAACGGCCGCCACGGCCGCCGCCGCCGCGCCCCGCACCGAACGGCGGGTAGGTGCGCGGGTTCAGAACGTGGCGTTCCAGGAAGAAGTCGTTCAGCCGCGCGGTCGCTTCGGCGAATTCCGGATGCTGCACGAACTCGTGCGGCACGCCGGCGAAGGTATGCAGTTCGGCCGGCACGCTCGCGCCGCGAAGCAGGGCCAGGAACTCGGCGCTGCTGTCCGGCGGCACGGTCGTGTCGGCGAGGCCGTGATGGAGGACCGTCGGCGGAAAGTCCTTGATGTAGGTGCCCGGCGTGGCCAGCCGCCACGCTTCGTCGCTGCTGCCTTCGGGCAGCGGGAAGGCGCGCCGGAATCCCTCCCACGCCGGCCCGGTCACTGCGTAGTAGGCGATGCACGCTGCGACCTCGGTGCCGACGCCTGCGTGACCGCCCTTGCCTTCGAACTCGGGCCGGTTCTGCGTGCCGGCGGCAAAGAGCGCGAGATGCCCGCCGGCCGAGTACCCGGCGACGGCAATCCGCCGGGGATCGATGCCGAGCGACGAGGCGCTGGCGCGCGTCCACCGGATGGCGGCCTTGACGTCCTCGATCTGCGCCGGCCACTTCGCGACGCCCGACAGGCGGTACTGCGCGGCAATGTTGACGTAGCCGAGCGCGGTGAACGGTTTCAGCCGATCCGCCAGGCCGTTCTTGTTGCCGGCCGCGAAGCCGCCGCCGTGGAAGTGCACGATCGCCATCCGCTTCGACGGGGCGCCGGCAGGCGGCCGGTAGATATCGAGGTGCAGGTCACTGTCGCCGCCTTTGCCGAAGACGACGTCCTTGTCGGCCTGGCCCGCGTCCTGCGCGGCGCTACTGGTCAACTCCGAGAGCGCGAGGCTCGCGCCGACGGTTTCAAGAAAGAGTCGTCGTGAGAGTGCCATGATTGGCGCACTTTACCACGGCCCCAGGTCGCTCAGGCGGAAGCCGGCGCGCTACTTGCGGCGCGCGAGATTCACGTCGGTGCACCGGGACATCACGTCCACGAACGTCTGGTAGTTCGCCTCGCCGACCACCCAGGGGTTCGGGTCGCCCGGCTTCCGCGACCGCATCTTTTCGAGCTTCGGCTGGACCGGATCCATCAGCGGATGGTTCTGGAGCACGATCTCGACCTTCGCCTTCCTGGTTTCTTCCTTGAAGTGCGCGAGCGACGTCCGGTACGTCTGCAGGCCTTCGTCGGAAATGGGGCCGGGATTGAGGATCGTGCCGCCGTACATCGCCGCCATCCGCGTGCGGCCGTTGTCCCTGACCGGGAAGATGTAGCCCATCGACCCGGGCGTGTGTCCGGGGATGGCGATCGGCATCACGCTGAAGTCGCCGAGCACGATCGGCTGCCCCTCGGCGACGACCCGATCGTGCTTCGGCAGCACGGGCGCGGGGGCGGCCGGCTGGCCGCTGCGCCCCGGCGGCGGGTTCGCCATCAGGTTCCAGTCGGCCGCGGAAATGTAGATTGTCGAGCCGAAATGGTCCTGAAAGTACGGCGACCCGCCGAAATGGTCCGCGTGCCCGTGGCCCATGACGATCGTCTTGACATTCGCGGGGTCGAGGCCGAGCTGCGTGAATCCCGGCAGCAGCTGCGTCTGGACCTGGTTGGCAGCCATCGAGTCGAACATCAGCAGGCCGGCCGACGTCTGGACGACGTAGACCACCGTGCCGGCGTTGCCGATGACGGAGACGTTGTCGAAGATCTTCGTGGGCGCGACCGGGGGATCGTTCGGACTGTTGCCGCGGGGGGCTTCACAGAAGAAATGAGCCTCGTCCGCCCACCGCGCGCCTGCCGCCTTCTTGGCCTGCTGGATAAGCGCCTGGACCCGGGGGGAATCGGGCTTCGCGGGCGAGGCTGCGGGCGCCTGCGCGTGCGCGAACGACGGAAGGGCGACGAGGACGCTGAGCGCCAGAGGCGCGAGGCGGCAACGCGTCATGGGTCCTCCTGCGCCGCGGACTATAGCACACGGAATTTGACCCCGGCGGGGCGGGGGAGCACAATGCGGCGGTCGTCATCAGGGAGGAATCACATGAACGTGCGCGTCATGACTTCAGGTGCGATCGCCGCCGGCGCGATTGCGCTCGGCACCGCCGCGCTGGCACAGACCGTGCCCGCGCAGTTTGTCGTCAGCGGCAAGGCCGCCGAACAGATTCAGGATTTTACGACCATCAATCTCGCCACCGCGGAACGCATCGCGGAAGCGTGCGAGCGGCTGGCGGCGGCGGAAAACGTCGCGATCAGCATCATGGTGCTCGACAACGACGGCAACCACGTCTACATGGACCGCATGGACGGCCAGGGCTACCTGAACATCATCACGGCAGAGATGAAGGCGCGGACGGCGCTGATGCAGCGCGCGCCGAGCAAGGTCGTCATGAACCAGGTGCTGCAGAATCCGAACGCGGAGCTGCAGCGCATCCAGCTCGGCATGTTCCCGAACTCCGGCGGCCTGCCGGTCGTGGTCAGCAAACAGATGATCGGCGTGATCGGCATCGGCGGCTCCGCGCCCCGGGTGCCGGTCTGGAGCGACGAGATCTGCGGCCACAAGGCCATGCAGGAGGTGCTCGGCGCGGCCAACGTCGCGCCGCTCGTCGAGGATCTGCCGCGGCAGCAGGCGCCGGCGCCCGCCAACGCCGCGCCGGTGCCGCGGTTCGTCAACGCGACGACGCCCAGGACGACCGTCTCGAACCCGGAGTGGGTGGTCGGCGGCAAGGGCGCGGCCAACGTGTTCGACGGCAACCAGATTTCGCTGTCGGCCGCCAAGCGCATCGCCCGCGTGTGCCGGGACTTCGCCACCTCGAAGGGCGGTGGCATGTCGCTCTACATCATCGACAACGCCGGGGAGTTCGTGCACATGGAGCGGGTGGACGGGCAGGCGTTCAACAACATCCGGACGGCCCTGCTGAAGGCGCAGACGTCGCTGCGGTCGCGCGTGCCGACGTCGGTCTACACGGCGCAGGGGCGGAACAATCCGGCCGGTCAGGCGCGCACGATCGAGCAGTTCGGCTTCTTCACGAACGCAGGCGGCATTCCGATCGTCGTGGACGGCCAGATGATTGGCGCCGTCGGCGTCGGCGGCGGCGCGGGCGGCGGCGGCGACGAGAACTGCGCCATCGCGGGCCTCAAGGCCGTCTTCGGCGATCACGTCACGCTGCCGGCGTATCCGGCGACGAGCACCTCGAGCGGCGGCAGCCGCTAGTCCGCGCGGGATCGGTGCAGCGGCGGTGAGTGGCCCTTCGGCGCCGTGTGTTCGATGAGGGCAAGGCCGTCCTGTCCCATCGATTCGGTCAGCGGCGTGCTCTCGCGCATGCGAAGGGCTTCCACGCGTAAGATCGGCAGGTGCTGTTCTTCGAGTTGTTCCCCGCGTTCGTGGCCGTGGTCAGCCTGGTCATCGGGATCGCCCTGTTCGTGGCGAACCGCCGGGCGCCCGCTGAGCGTCCGCGCGCCGGCACGGCGCGCCGCCCCACGCCCGACGCGGCCCCCACGCCCGACGCGCCTCCGACGACACGCCGCACCCGGTGGGTGCGGCCCAGCATGCGCGCATGACGATCCCGCGACGACAACTGCCCGGGATCGTCCTTGCGTGCCTGCTCCTGCTGCCCGCCAGCCTGGGCGCGCAGCGCGAGGGCGGTACCCTTCGCATCTATCTCGCGCGGCACGGCGAATCAGACGCCAATGCCGCGGGGCGTGTGTCGGGCTGGCAGGACGTTCGGCTGACGGCCAAAGGCCGCCAGCAGGCCGAGGTGCTGCGCGAGAGTCTGCGGGCGATCCCGATCGACGCCGTGTACTCCAGCACGCTCTCCCGCAGCCGGGAGACCGCCCGCATTCTCAGGCCGGACACGCCGGCGACGCCGCTCGACAGCCTGAAGGAGAAGAGCGGGGGACGGTTCGAAGGCCTGCCGGCCGGCGATCCCGAACTGCTGCGGCGCCTGCGCGACCCCGACGATGCGCTCGACGGCGGCGAGTCGCTCAACCAGCTTACCGGGCGCGTCCGCCGCGGGCTCGACCAGATTCGGAGGGAGCACCCGTCGGGCACGGTACTGGTGGTCGGGCACGCCTGGACGAACCGTGCGATTCTGCGCGTGCTGCTGGACCTGCCGGCCGAGCGCGCGTTCGCGGTCGATCAGGGCAACGACGAGCTCTACCTGATCGAGCTCGGCGCCGGGGGCCGTCCGCGGCTCTGGAAGCTGATTCGCGAGGGGAATCTCGGCGATCTGTGAGCGGCCCCGCCCTCAGTCCTCACCTATCGGATAGGATGGGGCTACGGCAGCAGCGGTCGGCATGAAGAAAACCATCGCGGGGGAAACGGTCGAGATTACGTCGCAGCGCGGCGGCGGCTACGCCGTCCACCTGATTCGGCAGGCGGCGATCGCGGACACCGGCCATTCCAACGACTTCGAGATGTTCTTCCTCGGACGCATCAGGCGCCTCGACGACGACGTCTGGCACGGGGAGGGCGACCGCGCCATCCGCGGTGCCTTTGCGGCGCCCACCATCGACGCCGTCCTCGAGCAGATGGTCGGCGCCTTTCATAGGCTGCACCGTCCATCGTAAGGACTGGGATGAAGACTACGCCCTCGATCCTGCTCGTCACGTGCGCGCTGGCCGCCGCAGCGCTCGTGCCCCGCCCGGCCCTCGCCGATCAGATTCCGCAGGGCTGGAAGGCGCACAACCTGCAGCCGGTCGGCTACAGCGACATGCAGGGCCGTCCGCCCTTCAAGCTGGCGCTCAAGCGGGTCGGCGACAAGTGGTACCTCTACACCGGCCATCTCTGGCACGACGGCTGGAGCATCGTCGACGTCACCGATCCGGCCAACCCGAAGTACGTGAAATTCATTCCGGGGATGCCGAACAGCTGGAACATCCAGGTGACGCTGCACGACAACCTGATGATTGGCGCGCTGCAGCCGAAGGTGCGGGCGTGGGGCGGCGATCCGGACAAGCCGAGCAGCGAGGGGATCATCCTCTGGGATATCTCCGACCCGCTCAATCCGAAGGAGCTGTCACGCTGGAAGTCGGGGTCCGGCGGCACGCACCGCAACTCGTACCCGGGAGGCCGGTACGCGTATCTCTCGTCCGGCTACCCCGGTTACCAGGGCGGCAACATCCTGGTGATTCTCGACGTGAGCGACCCGAAGAATCCGAAGGAGGTCGGCAGGTGGGCGCAGCCGGGTATGAACAGGGCCGCCGGCGAGACGCTCAGGCCGAACACGCCGTACGGATTCCACGGCCCGGCCAATATCAGCCCGGACGGGAAGCTTGCGGCGCTGGCGTTCTCGCCCGGCATCGTGCTCCTCGACATCGGCGATCCGGCGGCGCCGAAGGAAGTCGGGCGGCTCGACTTCAGCCCGCCGTTCATCAACGCCGGCTCGCAGTCGCTGCACACCGTGCTGCCGCTGTGGGATCGCAACCTGCTGCTCGTCAATTCGGAGGCGAGCAATGAGCGGTGCAACGAGGGGCTGAACTTCGCGGGCCTGGTCGATATCCGGGACGTCAGCAAGCCGCGGCTCCTGTCGCTGTTTCCGCTGCCGCAGCCGCCCGCCGGGGAGAAGTACAGGAATTTCTGCGAGAAGGGGGGCCGCTTCGGCCCCCACAATACCAATCAGGAGATTCACCTGCCGGACGTCGAGCGACCCGGCGGCCTGATCTACCTGACGTATTTCAACGCGGGACTCCGCGTCTTCAACATCAGGGACCCGCTGAACCCGGTCGAGAGCGGCTGGTTCATCCCGCCGCCTCCGCTCAAGCGCTACGGGCCGCAGCCGCCAAACGACCTGGTGCAGCAGTCAGAGGACGTGCTTGTCGATACGCGAGGCTATATCTACGTGGATGACAAGCACTGGGGACTGTTCATCCTCAAGTACACCGGGCCCGATCAGCCGGCCCCGACATCCAAGTAGCGGGCGGCGGCGTCTACGCAGCGGGCGGCGGCGGCGCCTGCGCGTAGGTCCTGGCGAGCTTTGCCTGGATCGCCTGGCGTTCGGCCGGCGCCGCCTTGGCGGCCTTGGCGAGGTGGCGGCGCAGCTTCAGGCGCTTGGCGCGGCGATGACGGCGGCGGTGAATGGCGGTGTGGCGTAAGGTGGCACCCATGGGGGAGATCTTACCGGAGAATGGCCGGTCTGCTGCCGTCGATGGGCCCAGGCGTTCCACGATCGCGCATGGCTGCTCCTGCGCGGCGGCCCGCGGACGCCGTGATGTCTTCCCTCGTGCGGTCGTAGGGCCGCGCACCCCGTGTATCATGAGCGCGACATGCCGTTCGCGCCCGGAACCCGCCTCGGCCCGTTTGAAATCATCGGCCCGCTTGAACTCGCCGGCATCGGCGAGGCCTATCGCGCGCGCGATCACGAGCAGCAGCGCTCCGTCGCCCTGCGCGTGGTGAGGGCCGACTTCGGCGGTAATCCGGCGCTGCTGCAGCGCTTCGAGCAGGAGGCGCGCGCGGCGGCTCAGCTCTCGCACCCGAACATCCTCGTCCTCCACGATGTCGGCACCGACGCGCAGGCCGCCTACGTCGTCTCTGAGCCGATTGAGGGCCGCTCGTTGCGCGACCTGGTGCGCGGCGGGCCGCTTCCAGTGCGAACCGCGCTGCAGTACGCCGCGCAGATCGTCGAGGCGCTGGCAGCAGCGCACGAGCGTGGCGCCATTCATCGCGATCTGAAGCCGGAAAACGTGGTCGTCGGCCCTGATGGGCGCGTGCGGGTGCTCGGATTCGGGCTCGCGGCGGTCACGCAGTCGGAATCAGGGCTGGCCGGGCTCAAGGGATCGGCGCCCGGCACGACGCTCGGCACGCCGAGCTACATGTCGCCCGAGCAGGTGCGCGGCGTGCCGGCTGATATCCGGTCCGATATGTTTGCGTTTGGTGCGATCGCCTACGAGATGCTCACGGGCGACCGGGCGTTCGGGGGCGACACGCCGCTTGCAACGATGACCGCCGTGGCCAAGTCCGAGCCGGCCAGACCGCTCTCGCAGATGGAACTGCCGCCGATGCTGGCGCGCATGGTCGAGCTCTGCCTGTCGAAGAACGCCGCGAAGCGGCCCGCGGCCGACGACGTCGCCCGCGTGCTGCACAGTCTCGGGCAGCCTCCGGTGCCCGCAGCACCCGTGCCCGCAGCCCCGGCGCCCACCCCGCCCGTGCCCGCAGCACCCGTGCCGCCAGCGGCCGCGCCGCCGCGAGCTGTGGCGCCAGCGCCCGCGCCGGCAGAAGCGCCGGCCATCGACCAGCCGTCCGATGAGGAGCTGTTCGACGAGGAGTTCGACGAGGAACCGCCGCGCGCGCGGCGGCTGGTGCCGCTGCTTGTCGCCGCGGGTGTGCTCATCCTGATTGTGGCGCTCGCGCCCGCCGCGCTGCGCGTCCTGCGATCGACGCGGTCCGGCACCGTGGCCCCGCCGGCTTCCGACGCCGGCGCGGCGATCGCGATGCCGGATCGGCCGGTGGGGGAGTTCGCACTGTCGCCCGATGGCCAGCGGCTCGCGTTCACGGCGGCCGAGGGTACGGGGCCACGCGTGCTCTGGGTGAAGTCGCTGACGCCTCCAGGCGAGCAGCCGCTTGCCGGCACCGAGGGCGCGGCGTTCCCGTTCTGGTCGCCCGACAGCCGGTTCATTGCCTACGTCGCGCAGGGCAAGCTTCGGAAGGTTCCGGCGGCTGGCGGCATGCCGGCGGTCGTCGCGGATGCCGCGGGGGCGCCCGCGGGCGCCTGGAGCCGCGACGATGTGATCGTGTTCCCGCGCGATGCGGCGGGAGGCCCGCTGTACCGCGTGGCGGCCGGCGGCGGGACGCCGGAAGCGGCCACGGCGCTGGGTCGCGGTGAGGCGGCCCACAGATGGCCGGTGTTCCTGGACGGGCGGCGCTTTCTGTACACGGTCGTGCCCGCCGGCGCCGGCGAGCCGAGCGTGCAGCTCGGATCGCTCGACTCGATGGCGCCCGAGCCGGTGCTGGCCAATGCGTCGCAGGCGGCGCTGGTCGAGGGGTACGTGCTGTTTGTCCGCGACCATGCGCTCACCGCGCAGTCGTTCGACCCGGAGCGCCTGGCGACGCGCGGAGACCCCGTGGGGGTCGGCGGCGCGCCGGCCGCCGGCGGAGCGGCCGTGCGCGCGTTCTCGGTGTCGAGCGCGGGCGTGCTGGCGCTTCAGGCGGGCCAGGCGCCGGGCGCCGGCGGCTCCCGCCTCGTCTGGGTCGATCGCGCCGGCGCGGAGGTCGGCACGGTCGGCGATCCTGATGCATACGGCGACGTGACGCTGTCGCCCAAGGGCGAACGCATTGCCGTCAGCGTGCGCGGCGCCTCCGCCCGCGACATCGTCATCGTCGATGCCGCCACCGGGATGCGGACGCCCCTGACCTCGGACCCCGGTGACGACTACGCGCCGGTCTGGTCCGCCGACGGGCGGCAGGTCGCGTTCGCCTCGACCAGAAGCGGGACGACGGACATCTATCAGAAGGCCGCGACGGGCGCCGGCAACGAGGTCGCCCTCGTGCAGGGGCCCGGCGACCAGATTCCGTACACGTCGGACGGCCAGTATCTCCTGTACCAGACGAACCAGCGCGACGTGGCGGCCGGCGGCAACTTCGACCTGTGGGCGCGGGCGCTCCAGGGGGGCCGCTCGTTCGCCTATCTGAGAACGATCCGCGCCGCGACGCGCCCGCAGATTGCGCCGAACCGCCGCCAGGTGGCGTACACCTCGTTCGAAGACGGACGCGAGGATGTATACGTGGCGTCGTTTCCCCGGTACAGCGGCCGCACGCGCGTGTCGGCGCGCGGCGGTTCCTGGCCGCGCTGGGGCCGCGACGGCGCCGACCTGTTCTTCATCGACGCCGCGAACCGGCTGATGGCGGCGCCGGTCGCGAACGGCCGCGTCGGAGACGCGCGCGCGTTGTTTCCGCTCCGCGCGCAGGCCGACGCCGGGTATCCGTATGACGTGGCGCCGGACGGCCGGATTCTCGTCACCGCGGCGGGTGAAGGCAGCGCGCTGCGGCCCCTGACGCTCGTGGACTGGCGCGCCCGCGTCCGTCCCTGATCACCCCGACACGTGCCGCTGTCGCCTCCGCCCGTCGTCGACACACGGCCGCTGTTCCGTCCGGTCTGCTCGGCGTTCGCGGTGATCCTGCGCGGCCTGTCCGCCGATGACTGGCATCGCGGCACGCTGGCTGGCACGTGGACGGTACGGGACGTGGTGGCGCACCTGGTCGATCTGTCGCTTCGACGGGTGTCGTTCCAGCGCGACGCGCTCGTCCCGCCGCCCCCGCCGTTCCCCATCGCCGGCGAGCGCGACTTCGTCCGCTTCATCAACGGCCTGAACCACGACTGGGTGAGCGTGACGAAACGCTTCAGCCCCCAGGTGCTCACGGAGCTTTTCGATCTGGCGAGCGCGGATCTCGCCGCGTGTGTCGAGGGGCTGTCCCTCGAAGCGCCGGGGCTGTTCGGCGTGTCGTGGGCCGGAGAGGCCGCTTCCGACGGCTGGTTCGATGTCGGGCGCGAGTTCACCGAGCTGTGGCACCACCAGATGCAGGTCAGGCTGGCGGTTGGCGCCGCGCCGCTCGCTGACCCGCGCTATCTGCACGCGGTGCTCGAGGTGAGCCTGCGCGCGCTGCCCCATGCCTACCGGGAGGTCACCGCCCCGGACGGCGCGACGATGACGATCGAGGCGCACGGCCCCGCCGGGGGCACGTGGACGCTCCTGCGGGAGCGCGGCGCGTGGACGCTGCGGAGCGGCGCGCCTGATCGCAGCGACGCGCGCGTCCGGCTCTCGGACGACGCCGCCTGGCGCCTGCTGTACAACGCGCTGCCCGGGCCGCAGGCCTCGGCTGCGATGACCGTCGAGGGGACGCGCGAGCTGGCGGCGCCGCTCCTCCGCGCGCGGTCGATCGTCGTCTGAAGCGGTGCTCAGGTGCTCGGGTGCTCGGGTGCTCGGGTGCCCGGGTTCCGGTTCGTGGGTTCTCAGGTACTCGGTTCAACGCCGGCGTCGGCGAACGTCGACGTACCTGAGCACCATGAACCGAAACAACCCGCGAACCGGCACCTGAGCACCAGA
>JACQZV010000136.1 GCA_016213695.1 Acidobacteriota bacterium
GCGCCGGGGTGCGCGGCGCCGCCGCCACGGGGGGCGCCGGCGCGTCGGGTTCGTGGGCCGTCTCGACGACCGGCGGCAGCTCGCCCGGCGCCAGCACGTGCTCGGGCGGCTGCGGCATCTGCAGCGGCGGGCCGTCGGGCACGCTCGCGGCGCGCGCCTTGGCGCAGCCGCTGACGCTCGCCACAACCACCGCACACGCCACCAGACCCAGGGTCCGAAGCCCAAGGCCTTGTGACTTGTGACTTGTGACTCGTGACTTGTGCATTGCTGACTTACTCACTCGCGCGCGGCAGCAGAATCCGGAACGTCGTGCCGCGCCCGGGCGTCGATTCGACTTCCACCTCGCCGTCGTGCATCTGGATGCTGCGGTAGACCATCGAGAGTCCGATGCCGGTGCCGCGGTCCTTCGTAGTGTAGTACAGGTCGAAGATCCGGCCGAGGCGTTCGGGCGGGATGCCGATGCCCGTGTCCTCGACCCGCACTTCGACCCTGTTGCGCGCGGCCGGCGCGGCCGTCAGGCGCAGCGTGCCGCCGTGGGGCATCGCCTGACAGCCGTTGATGGCGAGGTTCAGCAACGCCTGGCGCAGCATGGCCGCATCGCCGTTCACGTCCGGCAGCGACGCGGGCGCGTCCACGACGACCTTCACGTTGTTCGCCGACGCCTCGGACTCGACGAGCGGAAGGATCTCCTCGAAGAGCGTCGCGATGCGCACCGGCTGCAGGCGCAGGTCCTCTGGGCGCATGAACTTCAGGAACCCCTGCACCACCTCGTCCAGGCGGCGAACCGCCCCTTCAATGACCTCGACGTGCTGCAGCGCGCCCTGCGCCGCCGGATCGAGCGCCCGCCCGGCACCGGACAGCCCCAGCCCGCCGCCGGCGGAGGCCGCCACGGGTTCGGCCGCCCCCGCCAGCACGCCGCTGCTGATCTTCGTCCGCAGCAGCTCGAGATGAATCATCATCGCGTTGAGCGGGTTCTTCACCTCATGCGCGACGCCGGCCGTGAGCCGGCCGAGGGCCACGAGCCTGCGCGAATAGGCGAGGGCACGCTCCATCGCCGCCGGCTCGCCGGCGTCCGGCTCCGCCAGATGCGTCCGGTCGTCCGAGATCTGCTGGCTGACGGCGTTGAAGAAGGTCCCGAGCTCGCCGAACTCGTCGCCGGGCGGCAGATCCAGCTTCACCCCGAACTCCCCCTTGCCGAGCCGCGTCAGGCCGCTCCGGATCACGTGGATGGGCCGGAGGAGGAGCTGCGCCAGCAGGGCGGCGACCAGCACGGCCACGCCGAGCGCGACGGCGGCCGTCAGGAGCGCGGGGCCGAGCGCCGCGTTCAGCTCCTGCCGCATCAGCACGGTCGAGACGCCGATCCGGATGGACCCGAACGCCTCGTTGTTGAGCAGGATCGGCTGCCGGACCTCGAGCGTCTGCCCGTCCTGCGAATAGATCACGCGCAGCTGCTCGATGGCGCCTCGCTCGACGAGCGCGGCGAGATCCGGGCGCGGCGCGAGCGGGAGTCCTTCACGGGCGGGATCGCTGCTGGCGACGATCGCGCCGCCCGCGTCGAGAATCGCGGCGCCCGTCACGCTCTCGCCGTAGATGCTCGATTCGAGGATCGCGCGCAGGCCCGGATCGGTGCGGAGCGCGGCGTAGGGGTCGGCGGCCCCCGTGACGACCTGGCGGGCGCGGTGGAAGATGACGTCGGTGAGAAGCCGGCCGCGCGCGTGGCTCTCGTGCAGGACGACGCCCGCCAGGCGCGCCACGTACAGCCCGCTCAGGGTCAGGACGGCCACCCCCACGATGCCCGTCACGCCGGCGATCTGCTTGCCCTTGATGCCTAGACGCATGGCATGCGAGCGATTATGAACGCGCTTCTTCTCCGGCCCGTTTGCCGGACCCGCGCCCCCGCAGTTTGTTGAGCTTGTTGTGCAGGGTCTTCAGGCTGATGCCGAGGATTTCCGCCGCGCGCGTCTTGTTGTCGTGCGTATGCTCGAGCGTCAGCAGGATCAGCCGGCGCTCGGCCTCATCCACCGTCACGCCCGGCTCGATCGAGATGGCGCCGGCCCCCACCGGGGCCGCGTCCGCCAGCGGCGGCAGGTGCTTCGGCTCGATGAACTGGCCGGTGCTCAGAATAACGCCCCGCTCGATCACATTGCGCAGCTCGCGCACGTTGCCCGGCCAGTGGTACTGCTCGAGCACGCGCATGGCCGCCGCATCGACGGCCGACACGCCCTTGTTGTTGCGGGCGTTGAACTCCGCCAGAAACGACTGGATGAGCAGCGGCAGGTCGTCCCTGCGCTGGCGCAGCGGCGGCAGCTCGATCGCAAACACGTTCAGCCGGTAATAGAGATCCTCGCGCAGCTTGGCGGCCCTGATCGCCTCCGACGGATTCTGGTTGGTCGCCGCGATCACGCGCACGTCCACCGTCTGCTCGGCGCGGCCGCCGAGCCGCCGGAACGTCCGCTCCTGCAGCACCCGCAGCAGCTTGACCTGCGTGGCGGGCGTCATCTCGGCAATCTCGTCGAGAAACAGCGTGCCGCGATCGGCCAGCTCGAAGCACCCTTCGCGGCGGTCGACGGCGCCGGTGAACGCGCCCTTCTCGTGCCCGAAGATCTCGCTCTCGAGGAGCGTCTCGGGAATCGCCGCGCAGTTGATCGGCACAAACGGCGCCTGCGCGCGCGGCGAGAGCTGATGGATGGTCTGCGCCACGAGCTCCTTGCCGGTGCCCGATTCCCCCCAGACCAGCACCGACGCCGAGGTCGGCGCCGCCTGCTCGATGACCTGATACACCTTCCGCATCTGCGCGCTGGCACCGATCATCCGGCCGAAACGCCCCTGGTCGCGCAGCTGGCGCCGGAGCACCTTGACTTCCCGCAGCGTCTCCTGCCGCTCGACGATCTTGTCGAGCAGGATCTTGAGCCGCGGCGGCTCGATCGGCTTGGTGAGATAGTCGTACGCCCCTTCCTTGATCGCCTCTACCGCCGTCTCCACTGTCCCCTGGGCCGTCAGGATCACGACGACGGCATCGCCGCCGTCCTCCTTGACGGCCCGGAGCAGCTCGAGCCCGCCCATGCGGGGCATCACGAGGTCGCTGATGATGATCGACGGACGGAAGGCGGTGATACGCTGGAGCGCTTCGCGGCCGTCGGCGGCCGCCTCCGTGGAGAACCCCCACGTACGGACGAGCTCGGTCAGCCCGAGGCGCGTGGTCGGATCGTCCTCGACGATGAGCACGCGGTCGCGCGAGGCAGTACTGGTCATGCCCGTCTAGTCTGTTTCATTCTTGCACGGTCCAGGTGAACCCCTCATGGCTACGACCGACGCCCCGCCCCACCACCAGACAACCGGCACGCAGCGGGCGGCGGCGATCGCCGAGATCGCGCTCTGTTCGAGCCTGCCCACGCAGATCCTGATCGGCGCGCTGCTGCGCGCAGCCGGCCTGCCGCCGATCGATGCCGCAGGACAGCTCTCGCTGACGTTCGTCGTCGCCCTGTCGGTGGCCGATACGGTGCTGCTCGTGGCACTGATGGTGGCGCTCACGCGGGCGCGCGGCGAAAGCGTCGCCGCCCTCTGGCTCGGCGCCCGGCCCGTGCGGCGTGAAGCCCTTGCCGGCGCGCTGCTCATCCCGGCCGTGTTCCTGATGGTCGTGGTGGTGATGAACGTGCTCCGGCTGGCGGCACCGTGGCTGCACAACGTACCGGCCAACCCGCTCGAGCGGCTCGCCTCCACGCCCGGTCAGGCGGCGGTCTTCGCCGGAGTCGCGATCCTGGCGGGCGGCGTGCGCGAGGAACTGCAGCGCGCGTTCCTGCTGCAGCGGTTCGCGCGCCATCTGGGCGGCGCGGCGGTCGGAGTGGTCGTGCTCAGCGCCGGCTTCGGGGCCGGCCATCTCGTCCAGGGATGGGACGCCGTGGTCGCCACGGGGCTGCTCGGGGCGTTCTGGGCCGTGGTGTACCTGCGGCGCCGCAGCACCGTGGCGCCGCTCATCAGCCACGCGGGATTCAATGCCGTGGAAGTGCTGCGAGTGGCGGTGTTTGGAGCGTAAGCAGTGGGCAGTGGGCAGTGATGACCTTACTGCCGGCCGCCGACTGCCGACCGCCGACTCATCACGATTTCCGCGCGGCCCCGAAGATCGCGGAGCAACTGCGCCACGGCGGCCGCGCGGCGCTCGGCGGCGGCGCGGCGGCGCGCGAGCGGTTCTGCTTCGGCAAACGGGGCGAGGCGGTTCTCGCGCGTGAAGTCCTCGGGGTGGATGCGGTAGTACTGCAGCACCTCATCCTCGGTGAGCTGGCTGGCGGTGCCGTAGCGCTGGTTCAGGTACGCCTGAATGCGCAGGGTGTCGCGGGCGATCTCGCGGACGCGCCCCTCGTCCAGACCGGTGCGCTGCATCAGCGCGGCGACCCCCTCACCGACGCGCGCGGTCATCGCCGCCGCTTCCCGCGCCACGTCGGCCGGCGGCGGCTCGGGCGGCGTGAACCGCGCCACCTCGACGAGCACGAGCTGCCGGTCGATCAGCCGCTCGGCGGCGGCATCCTCGCCGGCCTCGGGCGGCAGGTCGAGCACGCCAAGCGCCACCGCCGCGCGCACGTCGGTCAGCGTGATCGCCGAGCCGTCGACGCGCGCCACCACGCGGTCGAGCAGCTGCTGGGCGGCCAGAGGCGACGGCAACAGCCAGAGCACGGCAAGCGCGGCAACAAGCCGCTTGCCGCATCGTCGACGTCCACGGAACACAGAGACACAGAGACAGAGAGGTTCTTGATCCGGCAGTTCTCCGTGTCTCGGTGCCTCTGTGGTACGTGGAGGTGGACGGCGCCGCGACATGGCTAGAACGCCTGCCCCAGGGAAATGTGCAGCACGCTGCGCCTCTCGAGACGCCCGGGTGCCAGCTCGCGGCGATCGAGCTTGAAGCCGAGATCGATGCGGATCGGCCCGACCGGCGAACGGTAGCGGAGACCGGCGCCGGCCGCGCCGCGCAGCTGCCCGAAGTCGAAATCGGTCGCGCGCAGGAAGACGTTGCCGCCGTCCACGAACACCGCCGCGCCGAGGCTGCCCACGAGCGAAGTGCGCAGCTCGGCGTTGAGCACCACCAGACCGTTGCCGCCCGTCGGAAAGCCGGTGGAGCTGATGGTTGCCGCCGTGCCGAGCCGGTCGAGCGAGAACCCGCGCACCGTCGTGTCCCCCCCCGCAAAGAAACGCTCGCTCGCCGGCAGCAGGTCCTCGACGACGTCGACGATCGGGGTGCCGTCGGGACCGGCGATCGGCCGGCCGTCGGGACCGATGCGCGCGACCACGCGGCGGAACCCGTGCGCGGCGCCGAGCCGCGCGGCCAGCGCGAGCACGATGCGCCGCCGCGCCGGCAGCCGGTAGACGCCAAACCCCTGCAGGAAGGTCCGGGTGAACCCGACCTCCGAGCCCACGACGCGCGCGGCCAGCTCGCGGTCGAGAATGAACGCGGCGCCGCGATCGGGGTCGATGAGGTCGTTTCTGGTGTCGCGGATGGCCGACACCGAGAACTTCGAGATCCGCACCTGCGGGAAGATGCGGTCGATGAGCGGCTTCTCGCTCTCGGTAAAGCGCTCGTCGAAGAGCCGCGTGTGCTCGAACGAGTACCGGCCGGCCAGGCTGTAGCGCGGGCCAATCCGCACGCCCGCCTCGGCCCGCGCCTCCCGCGTGATGAAGTTGAAGCTCGAGCGGATCGCCTGGTCGAGAATGCCGGTCACCAGCACGTCGGCCGGCGTGCTGAAGATCTTCGGCTCGCGATAGGTGGCCAGCACGCGATATTCGTTGAAGCCGTACCGGCTCTCCGGCGCGGGACGGTCGAGCCGCACGCCGCTGTCCGACAGCACGACGTCGCGCGACCGCAGGCTGACGCGGCCGAACAGGTTCACCGCGCGGTTCTTGCCCCAGAGGTTGCGCCGCCCGATTTCGAAGAAGCCGCGCGGCGCCACCTCGAACCGCTCCTCCGCCTGTCCGCCCTCGCCGGTCGGCCGCAGCCGCGTCCCGCCCTCGACCCCGCCGCCGTATCCGATCGTCGTCGGCGGCGCCTCTTCCACCTGCACGAGAATGTCGCGTCGCGACTCGCCGGCGTGCGGCAGCTCGTCGATGGTGACGCGGCGAAACAGTCCGAGCGCGGCGAGCCGCTGCTGGCTCTCGAGCCGGGCGGCGTAGCCGAGCGGCTCGCCGGACCGGAGCAGGAGCTCGCGCTCGATCGTCCCGATGCTCGTGCGCGTGTTGCCGATGATGATCACGTGATCGACGATCACCTGCGGGCCCTCGGCGATGGCGAACCGGATGTCCGCGCGGGTGTCGTTGTCGGCCAGCGTCACGTCGGGCTCGACGACCACGCTCTCGTATCCGCGGTTGCGGTATTCGACGTCGATCCGATCGCGCGCGGCGGCGACATCGACCTCCGAATAGGGCCGGCCGGCCGCCGTCGTCATCAGCGCGTGGAGCTGGGCGTTCGTGAGTACGGTGTGGCCCTCGAACGCCACCGCCCCCACGAGCGTGCGCGGTCCTTCGGCCACCGTGAGGCGTACGGCGACCTGGCGGTCGCCCCCGGCGCCCCCGGCGCCCCCGGGCGCCGCGGGGATCACAACCGCGCTCCCCTGCACGGCCGCGCGCGTGAAGCCGCGGCTGCGGTACAGATCGCGCATCGCGGCCGCGGCGCGGCCCGCGGCGGCCTGCACGAACGGCTGGCCGCGCTGGATCGGCGCGAGCCGGAGCAGCTCCGGCGCCGGTACCGCCGCATTGCCGGCCACCGTGACGCTTTCGATCAGGAAGCGCGTGCCGCGGCTGACGGTGAACGTGATCGTCAGCATCCCGTCGCGCTCGGCGCGCGTGTGCCCGACGGCGGCGTCGCGGTAGCCGCGCGCTTTCAGGTAGTCCTCGATGGCCAGGTCCGCGTCCTCGAGCAGATCCTCGTCCGCCGACCCCTCGGCGCGCACCGGCACCAGCCGCTCGCGTTCGTCCTCGGGCAGCGGGTCGCCGGCAAACGCGACGGTGACCGACGGCCCCCGATCGACGGTGACGCGGACGGTCGCCGTGCCGTTGGGCTCGAAGACCGCCGTGTGCACGGCGCGCGTCTCGTAGAAACCGCGTCCGCGCAGCGACGCCACGTAGCGATCGAGCGCCTGGAGGATCGCCGTGTTGTCGTACGCGTCGCCGGGGCGAATGCCGATGTCGGCCGGCGCCAGACGCCGGTCGGCGGCGTCGAGCTCGTCGATGTCGAGCCGGCCGATCGTGGCGCGCGGGCCTGACTCGATCTGCAGCGCCAACGTGGCGCGATCGGGGTTGTGCGTTTCCTCGACCCGCGGCATCACGCGCGCGGCCGGATAGCCGCGGTCCCGGTACAGGGCCAGCAGCGCCTCGGCGACCTCGCCGGCACGGCCAGCCGGCGGCGCCGCGCCGAAGCGCTCGGTGACGACCCGCCGGACCTCGGCGTCGGGCAGCCCCAGCATGCCCCGCAGCTCCAGCCGATCAACCGGGTGGAGCGGCACGAGCACGTACCGCAGGCGGATCCCGGCGCCCGCGGGCTCCTGCAGCACCTGCACGTCCTCGTAGCGGTTCAGACTCGTCAGGTGCGTGATCGTCTCGCGCACGGCCCGCATCGACAGCGGCTGGCCGACGACGGTCTCGATGAGGCCGTCGATCACCGGGTCGACGGTCGCCTGGCCTTCCTGCTCGACGCGGATGTCAGTGACGAGCGGGGTCTGGGCGGACGCCGCCGCGGCGCATGTCAGCACGCACAACGCCCCGCGCACAACGCCGGTGGCGCGATCGGTCATCAGAAGGCGTGCCGCACGCGCACGTCGAGCGCGTAGGTCCGGTCTTCGTTGCGCGAGAGAATCCACGAGAACCGGTCGGTCTGGTCGTACTCGAGCAGGATGATCTGATCGCGCGTGGAGGAGGAGAGGCTGCGCGAGTACGTCAGGTAGATGCGCTCGGACAGCCGCTTGCCGATCGTCAGCCGCGCGGCCGGATCGAGCCGGGACGACTGCGTGTTGGGATCGACGAGCGACGGCGTCAGCTGGAAGGTATCGACGCCGAACGTCTGCTCGGCGAGCCGGCCCACTTCTGACGAGAGCGCGCCGGTGAGCGCGCGCGTGGCGCGCTCGCGGAGCAGCTGCTGCTGCGGCGTGATGTTGGTGCTGTACTGGCGGAACTCCACGTCCTGCCCGGGCGCCACATCGCCGAACAGCAGGCTGAGCACTTCCACTTCCGGCAGCGGCGGATCGGCCTCGAACGACGGCGTCAGCCGGTCCAGCGTCCCGGCCGCGCGCGCCACGACCCGATACGTCTGGCCCGGCACGCGGACGCGCGTCTCGGTCTCGATGTCGAAGAACGGCTGGATGCGCGCCGGATTGTTGAAGTCGATCGTCCCGCGCGTGATCTGGTACCGGCGCCCCTCGAACGTGAACTCGCCGCGGTCAATCTCGGTACGGCCGAACAGAAGGGGGCGGTCGTAGGTGCCGCGCAGCTGCAGGTCGGCGTTGGCCACCACCCGCGCGACGCTGTTCCGGATCTCGAGCGTCGACGGCGCCACGATCCGTACGGCGTACCTCAGCGGCAGCCGGACCGTGCCGAGCGGCCCGGCGCCCGCCGGACCGGCGCCGCCGGACGTCAGGTCGAGAACGCCGCCCTGGTCCTCGAACGGCCGGGTGTAGACGGCATTGCGGACGCTGACCGTGCCGGCCAGCGTCAGCGCGTCGACCGTGCCCTGCACGCCGAGGTCCGCATCGACGAGCGACCGCATGCCTTCGGGAAACCGCAGCCGCATGCCCTCGCCCCGCATCGACACGTCAACGCGCGTCGGCTCGTAGCCTTCCACGTCGATCCGGCCGCCGAACTGGACGAGACCGCCCCCGAGCCGCGCCGTGACTTCGTCCAGACGGATGCTGCGCGTGTCGAATCGAACCGGGCCCGAGATGTTCTCGAGCGCGTGCGGCAGCGCGAAGTGCCGGATACGGCCGTTCTCGACGGTCATGGTCCCGGTCACGAGCGGATCGCGCATCGGCCCCTCGAAGGTCGCTTCGAGCACGGCGCGCCCCGAACTGCGGACGTTCGCGTCGAACCCCTGCAGCAGGCCGAGACCGGCATCGCCGGTGGCGCGCACCGCCATGCGCTCGTCGTGCAGGTTGATCACGCCCGAGATATCGAGCTGCGTCTCCTCGCCGACCAGCCGCATCTCGGTGAGGCGCATCACGTGCCGATCGAGCGCCACGTGAATCGGTGCCACGTTGCGCAGCCGGTAGTCGAACAGCCGCAGATCCAGCCGATCGACGCTGGCCTCGACGAGCAGCGCGTCCACATCGGCAAGCTGCCCGACGACGCGGACGTTGCCGCTCGCGATGGCCGTCGTGAACGGCGACAGGTTCGGACTGAGCGCGCGCACGTACGGGTCGAGCGACGTATCCGCGACGCTGAACGACAGATCCGCCTCCATCCCCGGCGTCAGTGCGATACGCCCCGACCCCGAGACTGCGAGCCGCGGGGACGCCGCTTCGACCTTCAGCGTCATCATGTCGCTGTTGACGATGATCTCGCCGACGACCTGGCCGATGCCTTCATCGCCGACGAACAGGTCGCTGATCGTGCCGCGGACTTCGTAGCGGGGCCGGTCGAACGTGCCGCTGCCGCCCGCGCGGAAATCGAACCGTCCCGAGAAGGGCGGTCCGGTCGTCGACGCCGCCATCTCGACGGCGTCGATTGGAATCCCGCGCCCGTCCAGGTTGAACGAGTAGGCGCCGCTGTAGCCGACGTAGGCGGCGCCGGTCGCCCGCCCGCCGGCCTTGGCGATCTGCAGCGAGTCGAGCCGCACGCCGTCGCGCTCGAGGCGGACGCCCGCGATCGCGCTTTCGAACGACTCGCCGTACGCCATGCCGTCGACCATCGACAGCTGGCCGAAGCCGGACGGGCCGCGGTACGGGCCGAACACGTGGAACTCCCCCGACAGCAATCCGTCGAGGTCGTACTCGTCGAGCGCGAACGCGTGGCGCAGATGGGCGGCCAGCCGGCGGACGAGCTGGATGCGCGCGTTGATTTCCTCGCCGCCGTCGCGCCGCGGAAAGCCGAGCGAGAAGCGGCCGTCGACGCGAACCGTGGAGTCGCCGTCGCTGACGACCACGCTGGCGACGTCCGCGTAGGCGTTCTCGATCACGGCGCGTCCGGTGATCGATCCCCACACGACGTCGAACGCCCGCATGCGCTCGCCGCGGAACACCCCTTCGATGCGCGGACGGCGGATGTTGTCCACCAGCACGCCGTCGAAGGTGCCGTATCCGCCGACCGGGATCACGCCTGTGGGCGAGCCGACCGCGGTGAGCACCCCGGCGAACACGCGGTCGCTCTCCTGCCAGTCGGCGCTCGTCACATGGAACTCGATGCGCGACCGATCACCGTAGGCCGTGCGTCCGCTGAACTCGACGTAGCTCTCGGGCGTGGCGATGGCGCTCGCGCCGAAGTCCACCCATTCGGGGCCGTACGCGTAGATCACGCTGCCGTCGACCGGCACCGGCGCGCCGAGCGGCCGGTCGTCAAAGGGGCCCCACGCCCGCCCGCGCTGCCCGGCCGCCTCGATCTGGGCGGCGGTCATGAAGCGGGTCAGCGTCTCAACCGGTGCGTCGACGCGGATCTCGCCGTCGCCGCGGTGGTCGGCGAAGCGTCCGAGCGGCCACTCGAGCAGGTTGCGCCCTGTCGCGCGCCCGACCAGGCGGATGCCGTCGAGCTCGAGAAAGTCCGTAAACGCGGCGAGATCGACGTTCTCGTAGGCGGCGTCGAAGCTGGCGACCGCCGGCACGCCGCGCTCGCCGAGCGGCGCCAGCCGGTAGCTGAAACGCGCCGCGCCGCCATACAGCGTGGCGGCCGCGTCGGTCACGTCGAAGCGCTCGGGCACCCACAACAGCGAGCCGTGCACGTCGCCGAACCGATACGCGTTGACGCCGGCGGCCGCGCTCGCGAACGTGCCCTTCAGCTCCCGGCCGGTACGCGTGCGGCCGTTCACGGTCTCGCGAAACAGGTGGAACGTCCCGGTGAAGTCGCCTTCGCCCGTCACCGTGAACTGGTCCCTGGCGAAAAAGATGTCGCGCATCCGCGGAAAATCGACGCGCGAGCGCACCCGGTACGTCTGCTCGGGCCAGCGCGCGACATCGACCTCGCCGGTCAACTCCGAGCGCGAGCCGTCGGTCGTCAGGTCGATCCGGTCGAGCACGATCTTCCCGCCGACGATCCGAAACGTCGTGCTCATGTCCGCACGCATCGGCACGTAGTTCTGGATCGCCACCGTCCCGTTGGAAAACCGCGCCTGCCCCCCATATTCCGTCGTCGGCTTCGTCACGATGACGTCGAGATTGCGGCTGACCACGCTCCACGGGGTGCCGTGATCGACATACGCGAACTCGCCGCCGGACGCCCGCACGTAGGCGAGGGTCGTCGTCCAGGCGCTCGGCCCGCGCTGCTGCCGGCTGAAGTTCGGAAAGCTGTGGCGGCCGTCGGGGAATGTCTCGACGTACATCCGCCAGTCCGTCATTTCAACCGCGTCGAACACGACGCGGCGGTTGACAACCGTGCTCCACGGCATCGACACCGTGATGCGCCGCGCGGTCAGAAAGGGCCGCGACTCCGGCGTGAGCCCCTCAATGACGATGTCGTCGAGCACGAAGCGCCCGAGCCAGAGATGGACCGAGAGGCGGCCGATGTGCATCGGCCGGCGCATGAACTGGGACGCGGCCGCCTCGGCGCGCGCCTTGAGTGACGGTCCGAGATCGACCGACACCGTGGTGACGAACGCGACCGCGACGATGACGGCGCACGTCACCACCATGCGGCGGACCACGCGCCGCGTTCTCTGCGTGACGGGGTGCTTAAGAAGTGCGTGCGTCACAAGTCACAAGGCACAAGGCGATCATTCGATGACGACGAGCACGGCTTTTGCGTCGACCAGGGCGCCCTGCATCACGCGGACGTCCGCGACCCTGCCGGCGCGCGGCGCGCGCAGCTCGTTTTCCATCTTCATCGCCTCGACGATGACGAGCCCCTGGCGGGCGGCAACGCTCTCGCCCACCGCGACGAGCACGGCGACGACCCGGCCCGGCATCGGCGCCCCCACGCTCATCGGCCCCGCGGCCGATGCGGCATGCTCGCCGCCCGATCGACGCCGCGCGGCGCGCCGGCGAGCCCCTCCCGCCGCGGTCACCCGCACCGCGAGGCGCCGGCCGTCGACGTACACCGCCAGGCCACCATCCCCGTCGTCGCCGACACTCACTTCCCGGCTGCGAACGCCGACGAGCAGCGACCACGTGGCGCCCGCCCGGACCGCGTCGACCGTCCGCGGACGGCCGTCGACGACGACCCGGTACACGCCGTCCGCGGAGGCGACCTCGACGGTTCGCGTGCGGCCGGCGACCTCGACGTCAAACGTCATCAACGCAGCCCCTCGAGACGCGCCCGGCGCTTCCAGGCGGCCGTCCCGCGGGTCCGGCTGAAGCCGGACGCTACGTACGCCACATGGCCATCCGGACCTTCTCTGTACGTCGTGTCCGCCTTCAGGCGGACCGCCGCGGCACCCTCGAACGCCTCCAGGGCCGCGACCACCACCGCCGCCGCCTCATCGTCCTCGCCGGGACTCTCGAACGGCTCGCCCTGTCGCTGTTGCAAGAGCTCGTCCAGATACGCCGTGTGGCACGCCGCCGCCTCGAACGCCGGCTGCCGCAGCAACCACCGGAAAAAGGGGACGGTCGTGCGAATGCCCGCCACTTGGTATTCGTCGAGGGCCCGCGTCATCCGCGCGATGGCCTGCGCCCGGTCGGCGCCCCACGCTGAGAGCTTGGAAATCAGCGGGTCGTAGAAAATCGGCACCTCGGTTCCAGTCTCCGCGCCGCTGTCGTCGCGAATCCACGGACCGGCTGCCGGCCGCAGGGCCGTGATGCGGCCGGGCGACGGCATGAAGCCGGCGTCCGGGTCTTCCGCGTAGATCCGGCACTCGATGGCGTGGCCGCTCGGCGTCAGCACAGCCGCCGGGTCGAGATCGAGACGCTCGCCTCTTGCGATGCGAATCTGCCACGTCACGAGGTCGACGCCCGTCACCATCTCCGTGATCGGATGCTCGACCTGGAGTCTCGTGTTCATCTCCAGGAAGTAGAAGCGGCCGTCCTGGTCCAGCAGGAATTCCATCGTGCCGGCGTTCGTATAGCCCACCGATCGGGCCACCGCCGCCGCCGCGCCCGTCAGCTGCGCGCGCAGGGCCGGGGAGACGACCGGCGACGGCGTCTCCTCGATGACCTTCTGGTGCCGGCGCTGAATGGAGCACTCGCGCTCGACAAACGGCAGGACCGTGCCGTGCAGATCGCCGAGCAGCTGCACTTCGACGTGGCGGGGCCGCACGAGCCGCCGCTCGATGTACACGGCCGGATCGCCAAACGCCGCGCCTGCTTCGGACCGCGCGGCGCGAATGGCACCCGGCAGGTCCTCCGGCGCGGCGACCACACGCATGCCCTTGCCGCCGCCGCCAGCCACCGCCTTGATGAGCAGAGGGTAGCCGATGCGCGCAGCTGCAGTGGCAATCGCCGCCTCGGCGGCGTCCGGACCGAACGGCTCTTCGGTGCCCGGCACGACCGGCACACCCGCCTGGAACGCGGCACGGCGCGCCGCAGTCTTGCTGCCCATCAGCGCGATCGCATCCGGCGTCGGACCGATAAAGGTCAACCCCGCGTCGCGGCACGCCGCGGCAAACCCTTCGTTCTCGGCAAGGAATCCGTAGCCCGGATGGACGGCGTCGGCGCCGCTCTTGAGGGCGGCATCGACCAGACGGTCGATCCGCAGGTAGCTGTCAGCGGGCGCGCTCGACCCGATCGCGTACGCCTCGTCTGCCATCCGCACATGACGGGAGGCGCGATCGCAGTTGGAATAGACGGCGACGGCGCCGAGCCCCATGTCCCGGCACGCACGGATAATCCGCACGGCAATTTCGCCGCGGTTGGCGACCAGGATTTTGCGCAAAACCTGTTAATTCTAGCACTTACGGGAACGGCGCGAGGCGCCGGGGAACTACCGGACCACGCCGCGGCGCACGGCGTAGAGGACGATTTCCGCCGCGCTGTGGACGTCGAGCTTTTCCATGATCCGGGAGCGGTGCGTCTCGACCGTGCTCGGGCTGATGGACAGGAGGGCGGCGATTTCCTTGTTGGCCTTGCCTTCCGCGATGAGCTGGAAGATCTCGCGCTCGCGATCGGAGAGCGACTCGTACCGGTCGTGGATCCCGCGGTCGGCCAGCTGCCGCGTATAGTCGTCCAGCATCAGCCGCGCAACGGCGGGACTGAAGAAGGACTGCCCCTTCGACACGGCGGTCACCGCCTGCAGGAGGTCCACGTCCGCGGAATCCTTCAGCAGGTATCCGGTGGCCCCTGCCCGCAGGATCTGGTTGACGTACGCCTCGTCGGAATGCATCGTGAGCACGAGGACGCGGGTCGAGGGCGACCGCTTGACGATCTGGCGGGTGGCTTCGATGCCGTTGAGCAGCGGCATGCCGATATCGACGATGGCCACGTCCGGCTTGAGTTCCTCGGCCTGGCGGACCGCCTCCCGGCCGTCGCCGGCTTCTGCCACGACGTCCCAGTCGGGGCTCTCTTCGAGGACCTTGCGAAGTCCCTGTCGGACGACTGTGTGGTCGTCAGCGAGCAAGATGCGGACCCTGGCCATTATCCTGCCAGCTGCTGCGGCTCGGTCTTGACGTCTTCGGCTGCGGGGGGCACGGGGAGCCTGACCATGACCCGCGTGCCGCCCTCAAGGCGGTTCTCAATGACGAAGCTGCCGGTCAGCGCCTGCGCGCGCTCCCGCATCCCGATGAGCCCGAGACCGCGGCGCACATCCGGCGTGCGGACGACCGCCGGGCTGATCCCGCTGCCGTCATCTTCGATCGTCAGGCTGAGAATATCCTCGCGGCGGACCAGCGCGACCGTGCACGAGGACGCGCCGCTGTGGCGCGCGACGTTGGTGAGCGCCTCCTGCACGATCCGGTAGACGCAGACCTCGATGTCGGGCGGCAGGCGGTCCTCCATCCGCTCGTGGGTGAGCTGGGCGCGGATCGACGTGCGCCTCGAGAAGCTGCGGAGGTGCGCGCCCAGCGCTTCGGGCAGCCCGAAATCGTCGAGCATCGACGGGTGCAGCAACTGCGACAGGTCGCGCACGTTCTGGAGCGTCGTTTCCGCAATCGCGCGGGCCTGCTCGAGGGCCGTTCGGGCGCGCGCGTCTCCGGTGCCGCCCCGCAGCGCCACGCCCATCTCCATCTTGATCGCCGTCAGCGCCTGCCCGACGGCGTCGTGCAGCTCGCGCGCGAGACTGCGCCGTTCCTCTTCCTGCGCGGTCACAAGCCTGGCCGAGAGCCGCTCGAGGTCGCGCCGGTTCTGCTGCTCGGCGCGCCGCTGGCGCTCGCTCTCGACCTGGAGGCGGCCGACGTGGCGTGCGGCGACGAAGGCCACGACGAGGCCGGCAAGGAGCGCCAGCGACGCCAGCGTGACCACGCGGGTCTGCGCGGTCTGGAAAAACCGGGCCATCTCCTGCTCGTGGTTTTCAATGGAGGTCCGCTCGAGCGCCGACAGCGAGTTCACGATCTGCAGAATCGATTCGCGTGCCGGCACCAGGCGGCCCCGGATAATCGCGACGCTGGCGGCACTGCTCGCGGCGTCGGGACGCGCCTCCATCGTGAACGCCACCTCGCGCGACTTCCAGTAGTTGCCCAGCTCCAGCTGCAACCGGTCCCATTGCTCGCGCTCGAGCGGCGTGTCGACAAGCGGGAGGTACTCGGGCAGCGCCTCGTCCACGTCTCTGCGAATCTGCGTGAGTTCCTGGCGGTAGTGCTCGCGCGCGTCGGGCGACGGGTCCATCAGCGCGTCGCGCAGGTAGATCGATCCGAGCAGCACGTGCGAGGTCAGCGTGGACAGCACCTGTTCGCCGCGTGCGAACGCACGCCGCGACGAGGCCATCTGCTGGTCGGCCGCGCGAATGCTCCGGATGAGCTCGTACCCGGACGCCAGCCAGAGGGCAAACACCACGGCGAAGCCCGCGACGAGCGCGCCGCGTATGGTCGAGGTCGGCAACCGCATGCTGTCCGTCTTCACTCTAGGGCCTCCAGAACGCCTGAGCCATCGGGTCTGGACGGTATATTGCACCACTCGGGGCTGCAGTGGCGGTCATCCCCGGGAGCCGGTAGATCGCCACGGGACCGACATCGAACAGATGCCCGGCCCCCGGCAGCTGCGCAACCCAGCGTGCGACAGTGGCCGGAACCCCCGGCCGGATGATGACATAGAGGTCGCCCCTGCGGCGGTAGGCATCGAGCGCGTCGGGGAGCCCGTCGGCAATCGCGTGTCGCAGCGGGTTGAAATGTGCGGGCTCGTAGCCGCTGTAGCCGTTGACCGTGCGGTAGCCGCCCATGACCGCACGGTATTGCGGAACGGCGTTCTGGAATCCTTCGTCGATCGGCAAGTCCAGCACCGTCGCCCCGGCGGGAATGGCGCCGCCGCGCATCGGCGGCGGCACCTCGACGATGCCGTCGGCGAACCACCCTTAGGCCACAAGGACGAGCGCCAGCGCGGCGACGCTCGACCCTCGCCGGCGCGGATACCGCTGCAGCAGGGCGGAGGTCCCGAACGCCGCGAGCATCGCCAGGCAGAGCGTGGCGGGGAACCAGGCGCGCGCCGGTACCCGCATGCTCTGCACGCCGGGGAGCTTCATCAGCAGCCAGTACGGTCCGTACGCCAGCGCGCGCCACGGCGTCGACCATTCGGGCTCGGGACCGAGCGCGACGAGCCACAGCACGACAGCGGCCGCCCCATAGAACACCACGACGTTGCGCTGCCGCCAGGCGCCGCGGAACGC